>DAOUJB010000577.1:0-9124 GCA_034423155.1 Anaerolineae bacterium
ACGTCGATTTCTCCACTGCTCTTGAGATTGACTGCGGCAGCGCCTTCATTTCAACCACCTTTCGATTCGATTGCTAATATACGCAGTATCCGACAGAATTGGATCATTGTCAATGGGTTGCGCAAATAATGGCATGATTGCGCGTCAGTCTGCTACACCCCCCGAAGCATCAGGGGTAGACCAGAGTCGGGCGCGAATTATCGGACGAGTCTTACAGGTTGCGAAAATCAATGAGGTTTGTGGGCGACCTGGTAGCTCGCCCATCAAATTGTGACAGGGTTCAATGCGGGCGAGTCGCCGCCTCGCCCCTACAATGCGACTGTACGGATGCCGCCTCACATAATCCCGTAGGTTTTGAAGGCTTGCACAGCGCTCATGCCGTCTTCGATGGCTTTGCGCACCAATTGCTCGCCGCGGGCTTTTTCCAGCGCCGCCACAAACACCTCGCGCTCGGCCCTCTGCGGGACGATCAGCACGCCATCCACATCGCCAAACACGATATCGCCCGGCTCGATGCGCACGCCACCGACCTCGATGGGCAGGCGAAAGTCCAGCACCTTGCCGCGCGGTCCCTGGTCTTGCGCGTAGGATCCATGCGCAAAGGCGGGAAATCCCTGCGCCAGCACGCCGTGCGTATCACGCAGGTAGCCATCGACCACTGCGCCAGCCGCCCCCAAATGCCGCGCGCGCGTCGTCATCATCTCGCCCCACAGCGCATATCGCCGCGATGCCCCGCTGCAAATATAGACTTCGTCCGTTTGCAGATCGTCCAGCGCTTCCAGCATCAAGCCGAATGGTTTGTCCATCAGGGCGTTGTTGTCCGCCGATCCGCGTTCCTGGTAGACATCGGCTTCCAGGACGGGCATGGCGCGCCCGATGAGCACCATGTCGCTGCGCAGGGGGCGGATTTGTGGCGGCAGAAATTGATGCAGCAAGCCCAGCTTGTCCATACAATCGCCGACCACAGCCGTGAAGAGCTCGCGCCGCGCCAAGCGGAACAAGTCGGTATCTGTCCCCCAATGATCAGATTGCATGCGCGCCTCCCCTGTTTGCTTTGGCAGCGACTCTAGCCGTTTTGGCGGCAACCGCGCAATAGTCCCCAAGCGTCGAGCGAACCTATGCGCAAAGTTGAACGGTAGGGGCGAGCCAGTGGGTCGCCCGCCAGCGCATCCGAAATATGGGCGAGTCACCGCCTCGCCCCTACACAGTCCCTTTGTGTCAGATTACGCCAGCAGCTCCCGATACACCGCCACAGTCGCCGCGGCGATACCCTCGTCTGTGAAATGCGTCAAGAAGCGCGCTCGGCCATTTTCACGCAGTGCTTCGCGCAGGTCCCGCTGGTCGCGCACTTGCCGCAGGGCTTGTGCCAGCGCGGGAATATCGCCCTCGGGCACGATGAGGCCCGCCGCGCCGATCACGCCGGGGATGGCGCCGCTGTCGCTGCCGATGACGGGCACGCCGCTGGCCATGGCTTCGACCAAGACGCGCCCGAATTGTTCTTTCCAATTGCCGCGCGTCAAGGATGGCAGCGTCAGCACATCCAGCTGGTGATATTGGGCGGGCAATTCAGCCGATGGCCGCTGCCCGAAAAAAGTCACGCGCTCGCCGATGCCCAGTTCCTGCGCCAACTCGGCCAGCGCCGCCCGTTGAGGACCGCCGCCGATGATGCGCAGCCGCCATTCGCCAGCCAGCTGTGCCGTCGCTCGCAGCAGGGTTTCAATGCCTTTTTCGGGCACCAGCCGCCCGATGAAGCCGATGGTGAAGGGTCGCGCGGGGGTCGACTCGGGCGGGCGAAAAAGTTGTGGCGAAGTGCCAAATTGCGGGATGACAGCCAGCCGACCGCGATAGCCCTTCGCGCGCAAGACGCCAGCGGCATCGTCTGTGCCAGCCAGGGCATAATCGGCGCTGCGCAGCGTCCAGCGTTCGCCCCAGCTAAAAGGCGGCGGATAGCGACGCAGGATATTTTGCCAGCTGAAGAAGAGCGCCTTCGCCCCGCATCGCCGCGCCAGGTAGAGCGCCTGCCAGGTAGCCAGGTTGTAGGGCTCTTCGTCTATGTGCACGATCTGCGGTTGGAATGCGCGCAGCTCGCGCCACAGAGACGGGTAGTGGTGCAGGTGAAAATTGCCGTTGAAGCGGATGGGAATAGCGCGCAGTTGATAACCTTCGGTGTGGCTGCGTTCCAGCAGTTGCGCGCCGCGCTCGTCTTGCCAGCTTGGCGGCACCAGGGTCAGCAGATCGACGCCGGCGCCCGCGATTGCCTCGAGCTTGCTCTGATAAATGCCGACCAGGCAAGCTTTGGACAGCATCAAAACGCGCATGATGTCCCGCCTGCCGCCGGGCTAATTCAGCTCGATGGGCGGCTCGCCACAGCGCGCGCTGGCATCATAGACATGGAAGGACAGCTCGGGCAGCGCAAGCACGCCATACGAGCGAGAACTGGCGCGAGCGCATTTGAATGTATACAGCGAGCCGGGATTGACCAGGCAGCCATACGGCGTCTGCATGTGAAGGGGCAGGTGCGTGTGCCCGGTCACCAGCACATCGGCTTTTAATGAGCGCAGCACCATCTTGAGGTAGGTGGTCGACAAGTGATCGCGGTACATGCCCCACAGATTGTTGCCGGGCTTGCCATGGCACATGAAGACCGATTTGCCGGCCAGCTGCCCGCGCCATTCCAGCGGCAAACCACGCACATATTGCAATGTTTCGCCACGCAGGCTCTGCGCCCAGTCATCATGGTTGCCGCGCACGGCCGTGATGCCATTGGCGCGCATCAACTGGACGACGCGCTCGGGTTCGGGTCCACGCCCGACCAGATCGCCCGCGCACAAAATGTGCTCGACTTTGTGATGATTGTCTAGGCGGTCTAGTACTTCTGACAGGGTCGCGTAATCCGCGTGGACATCCGATATGATTCCAACCTGCATCCCAGATTATGCCCTAACCGGTCACTATGCCCACGATTATAAGCCAAAGTGCGGCTGGTGTTGAGCCTAAGTTTATTTGTCGGCAGGGCAATCGCGTCAAACTAAGTTTGCCACCGAGTACACCGAGATGAAGGAGTACAGCGAGGGTTTGTTTATACAGTCATGTTGAAATGGCTGTGCTTTTCCCAACCGTGGCGTGGATGGTTCGTCGCTTGATGCTATCAGATTGCGAGATGTCTCTTTTTCGCCGCCTAAGTCGTGTCGACACAGCGTAAAGCCTCTGTATTCATCTCGGTGAACTCAATGTACTCGGTGAACTCGGTGGTAAAGCAATGGAGACGATTTCCTTGCTCATGGTTTCATTTTTATGCGATTGGCTTGTGTGTGTCGGTCGGCGCTTCGGCATGGCTGACTGCGCCGCGCTCGTCAAATACGAAGCATTCGCCTTGCCACAGCGACTCCGCGGGCGACACCTGCTCCAGGTAGCCCAAGATGCCGCCGCGCAAGTGATAGACCCGCTCAAAGCCGCGCGCCAGCAGCAGGGCGGTGGCTTTCTCGCAGCGGATGCCGCCCGTGCAGAAGAGCGCCACCTGCTTGTGCTGCTCGGCATCCAGCATTTCGTCCAGGTAGCGCGGCAGCTCGCTGAACGACTCGGTGCCGGGATCGAGCGCCCCGCAGAAGCTGCCCAGCTGGACTTCATATTGGTTGCGCGCGTCAATGACCAGCACATCTTCCTGGCTGATCAGGGCATTCCAGTCGCCTGGCTCGATATATTCGCCCACTTGCTTTCGCGGGTCGGCATCGGCGGCTTTGAGCGCGACGATTTCTTCTTTCAGGCGTACTTTCATGCGGCGGAAGGGGATGCTGTCGTGCCAGGCATCTCTCACCGCCAGGTCGGCAAAGCGCGCATCCCTGCGCAAGTGAGTCAGCACGGCATCGACAGCCGAGTCTGTGCCCGCGATAGTCGCATTGATGCCCTCGGCCGCCAGCAGGATGCTGCCACGCACAGCGGCCGCCCGGCAGCAATGGAGCAAGGGCGCGCGCAGCGATTCATAGTCGGGCAGCGGCACGAACTTGTAAAATGCGGCGATGCGGATGGGCGCAGACATGGTGCCCCGCATTTGACCACAAAGCGCCCACGGCAAACAGGCGCGACATAAGAACGAAGCCGCGCAGCGCGAGCAGAACTGCCGAGCTCTTGTGATATACTCGCGTCTATGAGAATCGCTCTGAATGCACAGTTGCTTGCCAATGGTCCGGGTTACCGCGCGGCCGGCATTCACAGCTATATCAGCAACTTGCTGCGCCATCTGCCGGCGGCTGTGGATGGCGATGGTGATTGGCGCTTCGAGGCGCATGTCGGCGCGGGCAACACCGCTGCTTTTGATGGCATTCACATGGCGCGCGCTGGCACAGACACCCGCAGTGTCTGGCGGCGCATCATCTGGGAACAGACGCAGCAACCGCGCGAATTGCGGGGTGTCGACCTGTATCACGCCTTGGCTTTTGCCTCGCCAATCGTCTTGCCGGTGCCCATGGTAGTGACGGTTCATGATCTCAGTTTCATCCGCTTTCCGGCGCGCATGAGCCCAGCCCGCCGGCATTATCTGCGCGCCATGACCAGCTTGAGCTGCAAACGAGCTCGGCGTGTCATCGCCAACAGCCAGAGCACAGCCAATGATTTGCAGCAGCATTTGGGCGTGCCCGCGCGCAAAATTGATGTTACGCCGCTGGGTTATGACAAAGCGCTCTTTCATCCGCGCCAGCCAGCCGAAGTCGAACATTTTCGCCGCAAGCAGGGCTTGCCCGAGCGCTTTTGGTTCTTCGTGGGCACGCTGGAACCGCGCAAGAATCTCATGCTGCTGCTGGAAGCCTATCGCTTGCTGGACAAAGAAGCGCGCCTGCCTTTGCTTTTGGGCGGGGGCGTGGGCTGGCGGGGCGAGCAGATCCTGGCGGCTATCGAGCAGTTGGGAATCGGCGACAGTGTCAAGCATGTCGGCTACATTCCGGCCGCCGATCTGCCACTTTGGTATAATTGCGCCGAGGTCTTTGTTTATCCGTCGATATACGAAGGTTTCGGACTGCCTGTGCTGGAGGCGATGGCTTGCGGCACACCGGTGCTTGCGTCCGATGTGACGGCTTTGTCAGAGATCGTGGGCCAGGCGGGCATGTGTATCGCCCCCGACGATCTGGTGCGCTGGGCGGCGGCCCTGCAAGCTGTGCGCGAAGAAGACGAATGGCGCGAGACAGTTGGGCAGTATGCCGCTCAAGCAGCCCATCGCTATAGCTGGCAGCGAACAGCGCTGTTGACTGTGCGCAGTTATCTATATGCCGCATTGGACAAAGACCCGCCGCTGGAAGACCAAGAGGATGCCAGCGATGCCAGCGAATGACCCAGGCGCGAACAACGGCAGTCGCCAGCCGATCGGGGCGCCCCGATGAGCATGAGCCGCCACTTGTCCGAGCGACCGACGATCGAGCCGCGCTGGCTCTTCCCGCTGCTGGATATCGCGCTGGCTTTCCTCGTCTTTGCCTTGTCGTATGTGCTGCGCTATGAACTGCAGATCATCCGCCCCCTACTCGACCCCATCCAACGCGACTTTGGTCCATATGTGCCTTACGCGGCGGTGTATGCGCTGTTGATCTGGCTGAACTTCGAGCGCAATGGCTTGTACCGCAATATCGCCGGGCGCTCTTGGCTGGAAGAGGTCTATTTGATCGGCAGTGGCGTGGCTGTGGCGATCGTGCCCATCCTGGCGATGTTCTTCATCTTGCAGCCCCTGGTAACCAGCCGCCTGATGCTGATCTATGTGGCGGCTTTGACGCTGTTGACCGGCTCGGTATCCCGGTTGGCGCGGCGCTGGATCTTGGCTTATCTGCGCGGCCGCGGCATCGGCATCCGGCGCGTGCTGATCGTGGGCATGGGCGAGGTTGGGCGTTCGCTGCTGGGCATCATGCTGGCGCGCCCCGACCTGGGTTATCGACCGGTCGGCTTTTTGGACGATGACGACCAGATCAGCGCGGTCGGCATGGGGCGGGTCGAGGCCTTGGGCGGCACTTATCGTCTGGAAGTGATTTTGGCGCAGCAAGACATCGACACCGTCATCATTACTTTTCGCTGGAAGCACTATGACCTCATCCAGCAACTGACCGAAGTCTGCCGCGAATCAGGAACAGACCTGCGCATCGTGCCCGAGATCATGCAGTTGAATATCCGCGAAGTGCAGGTGGAGAATCTGGACGGAATCCCGCTTTTGGGCATCGGCGCGCACCGCAGTTTTGGGCGCTTCAACCAGCTGCTGAAGCGCGGTATGGATATGCTGCTGGTGCTGCTTTCCCTGCCGGTGTGGGTGCCGGTTTGCTTGCTGGTGACGCTGGCGCTGGCTTTGGAAGGACAGGGTCCGGTGCTATTTTGGCAGCAGCGTGTGGGCAAAGCTGGCCGAGCCTTCCGCATGGCGAAGTTTCGTAGCATGGTGCGCGATGCCGAGCAGATGCAAGCCGAGATGCTGCGCGAAAGCGGCGAAGACCCGCGCCACGCCAAGTTCGTCGATGACCCGCGAGTCACCCGAGTCGGCAGGTTCTTGCGCCGCACCAGCCTGGACGAGCTTCCCAACTTGCTGAATGTGCTGCGCGGCGAGATGAGTCTGGTTGGTCCGCGGCCAGCCACGCCAGACGAGGTCGAATTGTACGAACCGCGGCATCGGCGGCGCTTGCAGATCACACCTGGCGTCACTGGCTGGTGGCAGGTGCGCGGCCGCAGCAACATCCCCTTTGACGAAATGTGCGAGCTAGACATGTATTACATCGACAATTGGTCGATTTCGATGGATATCGAGATTCTGCTGCTGACGATCCCGCGCGTGCTATTCCGCCGTGGCGCCCATTGATGCCGCGGCCAGCCCTTCCCTGAGGATGCTTGGCAGGTGGATTGGCGCATTTTGCCTGGGCATTGGTCTGCTGTGCCTGGCCGGCTGTGAGTCTTCGTTGCTGCAGGTCTCGCCGGCCAGCCAAAACACGCCGCCCCCCGATGTCGAAAGCACCAGCGCCCAGCCTGAAGAAGTCCTGACGGCTTTTGTGGCGGCTTGGTCGGCGCAAGACTTCCCCGCCATGTACGCTCAACTGGCCAGCCGCAGCCGCGCGCTTTATTCGCAAGCGCAATTCACCGACCAGTACACATCGGCACACAGCAGCCTTGGTTTCGCCGGCGTCGAACATCAGCTGCACAGCCTTGAATATCAAGGCGCGACCGCCGTACTCCATTATGACATCGCCATCGACTCCCCCACCTTCGGCAGCATCGACGACCGCGACCGTGTCATGCGCATGCTGCCCGAAGGCGGCTGGAAGATCGCCTGGTCGCCAATGGATATCATCGCTGGCATGTCGTCGCGCGCCCGTTTGCTTCCTAGCTCCGACTTCCCGCCCCGCGCCGATATCTACGACCGCGCTGGCCAGCCCCTGGCACAGCAAAGCGGCACGACTTATAGCCTCTACGGCGTCCAGGACGACATGCCCGGCCTAGACGATTGCCTGGCCACATTGGCGGCGGCGACTCGCATGGAAATCGGCGCATTACGCAGCATCTTCGCCGATTATCTGGGCGAAACCCGCTTTCATATCGCCGAGATCGACCAGTCGCGCTATGACAGCTACCGCGAGGCGCTGGCGCAGGATTGCAACATCACCCGCAGCGACGGCGCATTCAGCAAGGTGCGCAGCTACAATTCGCGCAGTTATTATGGGCAAGGCATCGCCGCCCACGCAGTCGGCTATATCGGTCCTATCCCGGCCGATGAACTGGAACGCTGGCAGGCGCGCGGCTATGCGTCTGGCAATACGATCGGACGCGCTGGCATCGAAGCCACTTATGAAAGCGCCCTGGCGGGTAATCCGCAGCGAACCTTGCGCATCGTCGAGACAGGCGGCGCTGTCATCCGCGAGCTGGCCGGCACAAGCGGCACCGCGCCTCGTTCGGTTACGCTGACGCTGGACCGCGAGATGCAAGCTATCATGGCGCAAGCCATCGCCGACGCCGTCAATTATGCGCTGCCGAATTGGGGATCGTTGACCGCTGGCGGCGCGATCGTCGCTCTGGATGTCAACACGGGCGCTGTGCTGGCGCTGGCGAGTTATCCCAGCTTCGATCCCCAACTTTTCAATCCCGATACGGAATACCGGGTGGCGGCGGCTTTGCAAAGGCTGAACAGCGATGGCCGCAGCCCGCTGACCAACAAAGCGCTGGCTGAACAATATACGCCGGGCAGCGTCTACAAGATCGTCACGGCGCTGGCTGCTGGCAGCGAAGGCATCTGGGGGGGCGACGAAATCTTCGATTGCGCCTATATCTGGCAGGGCAGGGGCCGATTCAGCTTTGATGACGCCCGCGAATCGCGCACCGACTGGCGCTTGCTCGAGCCAGGCCCCCCGCCGCCGACCGGACCCGTCAACATGGCGCAGGCGCTGGCTGCCTCGTGCAATCCGTTCTTTTATGAAATGGGCGCGCTGTTATTCGAGCGAGACGCCAACCTGCAAGTCGAGTACGCCGAGTTGCTCGGCTTGGGCACGCCGACCGGCCTGGGCGCGCTGGGCCTCGAAGCAGCCGGCGAACTCGCGCCGCCACGCGCAGGCACAGAAGCCATCAACAATGCCATTGGGCAAGGCAGCGTAGGCGTGACAGCAGCGCAGATGGCGCAGTTGACCATGCTGATCGCCAATGGCGGCGCATTTTGGCAGCCCTACATCGTCAGTCACATCGGGCGTCCCGGCGCGCCCGGCTACGAAGTTGTGCGCGAGCCCATGCTGACGGCGCAGTTGGAGCTGGATGCCGATGCGCTGGATATCGTACGCGAGGGCATGTGCCTGGTTACGACCGACCGCGACCTGGGAACAGCCGAGCGCGTCTTTGGCGATGCGCCCTACAGCATCTGCGGCAAAACGGGCACCGCCGAAACCCTGGGCAACCCGCATTCCTGGTTCGTGGCCTATGCCCCGCGCGAAGAGCCCGAGATCGCCATCGCCGGCGTTATGGCGCATTCGCGGGAAGGCAGCGAGGTGGTCGCGCCGATGATCCGCCGCATCCTCGACGACTATTGGGGCCACAGCCAAAAGCCCTACCCCGACTGGTGGGCTGAACCCTACATCCCGGTCAAGACGCAGAGCCAGGCGCTGGCCGAATACCTGGCTGATAGCTAGGCGAT
>DAOUJB010000578.1:0-4232 GCA_034423155.1 Anaerolineae bacterium
GAACACACGGCGCTGCTGGGCGAGAGTCTGGCGCGAATCGCCTGGCACAAAGCCGGCATCATCAAGCCGGGCTGCCAAGCCATCAGCCTGCCGCAAGCAGACGAAGCCGCCGCGCAGCTAACCAAAGAAGCCGCGCAGCAAAATGCCCGCCTGGCTATCTTGCGCGAGGACGAACTGGCTGAATTTGTGGATCGCCGCGGCAATGGGCAAGTCATGCGCTTGCCAGGATATGGCGAGCTCTACCTGCCGCTGCTGGGGCGCTATCAGCTGGCAAACGCCACGCTGGCCATCCGCGCCGTAGAGCATTTCGGGCTGGATGAGGCGGCGCTGCGGACGGGACTTTCGGCGGTGCGTTGGCAGGGGCGCGCGCAGCAGTTGGACGAGTCGCCGCGCATCGTGATTGACGGGGCGATCACGCCGACTTCCGCGCGTTCGTTTGTGGAAAGCCTGGGCGATCTGTCCGCGCCGGTCGTTTCTATCGTTGGCGTCCCGCGCGACCGCGATTACAGCAGCGTTTACAGTGTGATGGCGACTGTCAGCGACGCGCTGATCATCACCGAGACTGACATCAACCCCAGCACGCGCTTCCCCGCCCGGCAAGATGCGCTGCAAGCCGCTCGGCGTGCCTGTGATGATGTTCGTTATGCCGAGAATCTGCCCGCTGCTTTTGCCCTGGCGCGGGGCATGACCGGCGAACGCGGCACGATCTTGCTGGCCGGTTCTTTGATGCTCATCGGCGAGTGCATGCTGCTATGGGATATCGACACGACGGCGATTTGAACGATAGAGCAAGCGCATGAAAGCGAAATCCATACTGACGGCGACCAAAAAATGCAAATTCTTGCCACAGAGGCACTGAGACACAGAGAAAAACGTTCAGTTCAACTTTGAGTGGCTGACAGCTCGCCCTATTTACAACCAGGATTCCGCATGGTTCTGCCTTACCAAACTCTGTGACTCTGTGCCTCTGTGGCAAATGAACGATCTAATGCGATTGCCCCGATAGGAACGCGCCCGCCAATTGACAAGCGCGCGACAAGTCTGTAGCCTCTTTGCCAGTAGCAACAGCAGAAAGGGCAGGGCGCATGAAGCATCCCAGGCAAACGCAGGCAAGCATGGCGGCGCGCATCATGCGCTTTGATGAGCTGAAGCACAAGGGCATCCCCATCATGTTCATCGACAGCATGCTGCCCGGGCACATGCGCATGAATTACGCCGTGATTGGCGATACCGCCGCCGAAAACCCCGACTACAGCATCCAGCGCGCCATCACCGAGCCGCACAAATACCAGATCGGCATGGCCTGGGCGCCGCCGGGTTGTGGTCCCGCCTGGCACACGCACGATTATGTCGAATCATTTTTTATCCTGACCGGTCCCTGGACATTCTATTGGGGCAACGAAGACGATCCCGACCAGGTCGAAGGCGAGTTCACGCTCAACGAATGGGATATGATTTCTCTGCCGCCGGGCATGTATCGCAGCTTTGAATACAGCGGCGAGGCGATCGGCTGGTTCTTCGCCGTGCTGGAATCGCACCAGGTCTACGAGGGCAAAGATCCCTACTGGTCGCCCCAGGTCGAAGCCGCCGCGCGCGAAAATGGCTATGAAGCCGACGCCACCGGCAAGATGGTGCATCCCGCCGACTACCAAGCGCAAAAGCAGCGGCAGAACGACTTCTTGCTGCAGACCTTCCGCGACCGCACGGGCATCGAGCTATTTGACTATCGTCCGCCGCGCTGATCATTCGTAGGTGGGTGTAGGGGCGAGACTTGTCTCGCCCACAATATACAGAAAGCGCCAGAATTGGGCGATACAAGTATCGCCCCTACGACGAAAATGGATATGGGGCAATAGCTCATGAAAACCAGCAGCGAACGAATCCTCACCACCCATGTCGGCAGCATGCCGCGCCCGCAACCGGTGGTCGACCAGCTATTTGCGCAAGACCAGGGCGAGGCCTACGATCCCGCCGACTTCGACCGCGTGATGCAGGCCGCCGTGCGCGAAGTGGCTGCCAAACAAGTCGCGGCTGGCGTCGACATCATCAGCGATGGCGAGATGAGCAAGATCAGCTATGCGACTTACATCCGGCACCGTTTCACCGGCTTTGAAATCGCCGAAGTGCCGCGCGCCACGCCCAAAGACCTGGACGACTTCCCCGCCTACAAGCAGCGACTGGCAGACGCGGGCGGCACGCCCAAATACCATCGTCCCGTCGTGCGCGATGCCATTGCCATCAAGGATTTGTCGCCGCTGGAAAAGGACATCGACAACCTGCTGGCGGCGCGGGATGCGGCTGGCGCGGAAGAGGCTTTCATGAATGCCGCTTCACCCGGCGTCATCGCTGTCTTCCAGCCCAACGAATATTATGCCGATGACGAGCAATACCTGGGCGCGCTGGCTGATGTGATGAAGGTCGAATACGAAAAAATCACAGCCGCCGGTTTGATTTTGCAAGTCGATTGCCCAGACCTGGCGATGGGACGACATATCCGCTTCCGCGATGACGATACCGCCACTTTCATACGCGCCGCCCAGGCACAGGTCGAGGCGCTGAACTATGCGCTGGAAAATGTGCCCGCGCGGCAAGCCCGCATGCACCTGTGCTGGGGCAATTACGAAGGTCCGCACACGCACGATATTGACCTGGCGGAGATCGTCGACATCGTGCTGAGCGCCAAGCCGCAAGCCATTCAATTCGAGGGCGCCAACCCGCGTCATCAGCACGAATGGGCGATCTGGGCGCAGGCCGATATTCCCGACGACAAGATTCTCATCCCGGGCTGCCTGGACACGACCACCAATTTCGTCGAGCATCCCGAGCTGGTGGCGCAGCGCATCGAACGCTATGCGGGCATTGTCGGGCGCGAGCGCGTCATCGCCGGCACAGACTGCGGCTTTGGCACATTCGCCGGCTTTGGCGCGGTGCACCCGGATATCGCCTATGCCAAGCTGCGTTCGCTGGCACAAGGCGCGCAAATCGCCAGCCAGCGCCTTTGGACATAACAAGGCGGAGGATAATCATGGCAATCCAATACATCAAACGCGGCAAAACGATCGAACAGAAAGCCGATGCCGATGCCGCCGTGCAGGAAGTTGTGCGTGGCATCCTCGCAGATATCAGCGCGCGCAAAGACATCGCCGTGCGCGAACTCTCGCAGAAGTTCGACAATTGGAATCCCGCCGAATTCAAATTATCGGACGAGCAGATCCAGCAGATCATCTCGACGCTGCCGAAACAAGCCATAGACGACATCAAGTTCGCCCAGGCGCAGGTGCGCAACTTCGCATTGGCACAACGCGCCGCTTTGCAAGATATCGAGGTGGAAACTTTGCCGGGCGTCGTGCTTGGGCACAAGAATATCCCGGTCAATCGCGTGGGCTGTTATGTGCCGGGCGGTCGCTATCCCATGATCGCCTCGGCACATATGAGCGTGGTTACCGCGCGGGCGGCCGGCGTCAAGCAGATCATCGCCTGCACGCCACCTATCCAGGGGCAAATTCCCGCCGGCACGATCGCAGCCATGCACCTGGGCGGCGCGGACGAAATCCATATCCTGGGCGGCGTACAAGCCCTGGCGGCTATGGCTTATGGCGCAGTGGGCATCGAGCCGGTCGATATGATCGTCGGTCCCGGCAATGCCTATGTCGCCGAAGCCAAAAGACAGCTATTCGGGCTGGTGGGCATCGACCTGCTGGCAGGACCCACCGAAACGCTGCTGGTGGCTGACGACAGCGCCGATGCTGAAATGTGCGCGACCGACCTGTTGGGGCAAGCCGAACATGGGCCGACCTCGCCGGCTGTGCTGGTGACGACCAGCCGCGACCTGGCGCAGAGCATTGAAGCTGAAGTCGGACGCCAGTTGGAAGTCCTGCCCACAGCGGATCTTGCGGGCGTGGCCTGGCGCGATTACGGCGAAGTCATCCTCTGCGACAGCGATGCCGAGATGCTGCAAGTCGCCGATGACATCGCCAGCGAGCATGTGCAAATCCTGACGCGCGACCCCGACTACTTCCTGCAAAACATGAGCAACTATGGCGCGCTGTTTTTGGGCGCGGAGACGAATGTGGCTTATGGAGACAAGGTCATCGGCACGAATCACACGCTGCCGACCAAGAAAGCGGCGCGTTATACCGGCGGGCTGTGGGTGGGCAAGTTCATCAAGACGGTGACCTATCAGCGCGTCACGGAAGAAGCCAGCCTGCTCATCGGCGAATATGGCAGCCGCC
>DAOUJB010000579.1:0-9121 GCA_034423155.1 Anaerolineae bacterium
ACGGTCACCTGCGCATCGGCTGTGCTGGCGGCCAGGTGCGGCGTATGGATCACATTGGGCAGCCCCAGCAGCGGATTGTCGGCGGCCGGCGGTTCTTGCGCATACACATCCAGCGCTGCGCCGGCAACTTCCCCACTTTGTAGCGCATCCGCCAGGTCGGCGTCGTTGATGAGCGCGCCGCGAGCCGCATTGATGATGCGCACGCCAGCTTTCATCCGCGCGATGCTGTCCGCATTGATCATGCCGCGGGTTTCATCGCTGATCAGCGCGTGCAGCGTCAAAAAGTCGGCTTGGGCATAGACTTCGTCCAGCTCCAGCAGCGGCACAGCCAGGTCCTGCGCAATTTCTGGCGGCAGGTAGGGGTCGTGCGCGATGACGATCATCTCGAATGCCTGCGCGCGCGTGGCAATCGCCTGCCCGATGCGCCCCAAACCGATGATGCCCAGCGTTTTGCCGCGCAGCTCGACGCCGCCGAAGAGCTTGCGATCCCAACGTCCTGCTCCCAGCGAGGCATGTCCCTGCGGAATGTGCCGCGCCAGCGCCAGCATCAAGCCAAGCGTGTATTCGGCGGTGGAGATGGTGTTGCCGCCCGGCGTATTCATCACCACCACGCCGCGTGCAGTTGCAGCCGCCAGATCGACATTGTCGACGCCCACGCCCGCCCGCGCGATGGCACGCAGCTTTGGGGCGGCCGCCAGCAACTCGGCATCGGCTGTCACGCCACTGCGGATAATCAGCGCATGAGCATCGGCGACGGCGTCCAGCAGCGCGGGGCGATCCAGCTTGCCGGGCGAAGAGACGCTGATTCCCTTGCTCGCCGCCAGGATGTCAATTGCTTTTTGGTGCACACTGTCCGGTACCAGCACATTGAGAGTCATGCCGTTGCCTTTCTTTTCTCCCCTTCCCTCAGTTTGGGGGCAAGGGGTCGGGGGGATGGAGGCATCGCTCAGGCCAGGAAAGCGTCCAGCCCGCCCAGCACTTCGTTCAGCATGTCCATATCGACATCGCCCATATGCGGCAGGCGGAAGGTCTGCCCTTTGATCTTCCCATAGCCTTTGTCCATGGCGATGCCGCATTCGCGCTGCATGAATGCGTCCATGGCGGCCACATCAAGGCCGCGCGTGTTGGCGATTGTGGTCACGGTGTCGCTGCGATAGCCGGCCTGCGCGTACAAGCCAAAGCCTCGTGACAGCGCCCATTCGTGCGTGTGGTCTCGCATTTGCCGGTGGCGCGCCCAGCGATTTTCGATGCCTTCTTCCAGGATGACATCCAATTGGGCATCGGCCGCGAACATCAGCGCGATCGGCGGCGTCGAGGGCGTATTGTTCTTTTGCAGCGACTTCTCCAGCGTGAGGAAGTCGAAATAATAGCCGCGATTTTCGATTGTCTGCGCCCGTTCCAAAACGCGGTCGCTGACGGCGGCGAAGGCGATGCCGGGCGGCAAGGCGAAGGCTTTCTGGCTGGATGTCAGCGCGACATCAATGCCCCAGTCGTCCACGCGCAGCTCTGTGCCCAAAAAGCCGCTGACGCTGTCGACGAAGAAGAGCGCGTCTGCATGCCCCCGCACAACCTGGCCGATCTCGCGGATGGGGTTGGTCACGCCCGTGCTCGTTTCGTTGTGCACGGCGCAAACGGCGTCATAGGCCTGCTTGTCCAGCGCCTCTGCCACCATCTCGGGTGTATGCGCGCTGCCCCAAGGCACTTCTAGGCAATCGACCTGCTTGCCATTGGCGCGGCTGACCTGCGCCCATCGTTCGCTGAATGCGCCGCCCGTCAGATGCAAGACCTTCTTGCCAGCGCGGATGCCGCAGCGAGACGCGCCCTCCCACAATCCCGAGCCAGAAGACCCACTGATATAAACGCGGCTCTGCGTGAAGAAGGCGCTCTTCAGCTTGTCTTGGATGCGGGCGAAAAGCGCGGCGAATTCTGGCATGCGATGCCCGATCATGGGCGTGGTCTGCGCGCGCAGAATGTCTGGGCGCACCTCGACAGGACCGGGCAGAAACAGGCGCTTGTGGTCAAAATGGCTCATGGCTCTTTTGCTTTCCCCAACAACAACATTATCCGGTCGCCAGGCAGTTTGTGAAAAACTGCACAGATGCGGGTATTGTAGCTTTATTGGCTGTTCATTCCCAGAGGGAAGCGCCGAGCTTTAACCTTTCCTGAAGTGGGTAGCCAGGCTGGGTAAAACTAGCGGTAGGGTCGGCATCCCCGCCCATTTCATTCGCGCTAGCCACAACCGCGCGGAATCGTATAAGTGCCGCTGATCCAACCGGCCTGGCCATACCAGTCGACCTCGTACCAACCACTCGCGATGCGCAGAACGGTCAGAGTCACGCTCTGCGGAATCTCGCCGATCCAATTGCCTATGGGTGCATCGCGCAGGTTGAGGACTGCGGTGGTCGTCACCATGCAGTTCGCCGTCGGCGCGGGGATGGCATGAACCGCTGCGGCGAGCAAGCCTTCCAGAGCCGATTCCGTTGGTTGCAAGATGACTGAACCGGGCCGGCTGATAAACCCGCAGGTCTTGCCATCTTGCACGAATGACGGCAGCGAAAAGACTGTTCGCGGCGCTGTCGCCGCATCCAGGAAGAGCAGCGGCCCGCTATCATCAAAGCAGACTTCCACGCCCTGCTCGACATAGCCCCAGACATCAACCGCCTTGATGAAGCCGGCATCGATCACCGATTGAATGCCGATGCCAGCCGCGTCGATCACCTGGCATTGCACGCCGCTCTTGAGGCCGTAAGTGGCGTATATATAGATGCCGTTGTCCTGCTCGTGAACCTCGACGCAGGTGTGGATGACCTCTGAACCGCCAGGCTCTGCAATGTACTCGCCCGAGTCTCCAGACGGTGAATCGGGTTCGGTGGTGTCGGGATCGTTATTCGTGGGCCAGACTTCTTGCACATCAAACTCAAATGAGCCGGAATCATAGCCGTCGCCTTCCGGACGCCCGTGGCCGGTTTGGTCATGGCTTAACATCTGGCCTTCCGTGTCGACGCCATTGTCGATCGCAGGGCTGCCTTCCAAGAGCCGGTAAAAGCGGCTTACCACAGCTCTGGGCAAATGCGCTCCACCAAAGGGCACCAGTTCCAGGCGCAGTGGTTCCTCTTCTGTCTGCGTTGCCAGGCAGTTGGGGTCATCGATGATATTGCCATTGTTTGCATTCAACAGGTCTGTGAGACAAGGCGCATCGGTGGTGTCGGTGTCTATGTTTTCGGCGATGATGCTGTTGAAGATATCGACTGTTGGATCGTCGGTATTTTCATCGTCATCAGAAAAAACACCGACTCCCGCGCCTGTTGCCGCTTCATTCCGAACGATGGTGGCGTGCCTGAAGGTTAGCGTGCCGCCCGCTACATAGACGGCGCCTCCATTGTCGCTCGCGCTGTTTTCATCGAGCGTGCTGTTGTCAATGTACATTTTGCCGGAGGCTTGATAAACCGCGCCGCCACTGCGCGCCGCATTGTTGGAAAAGGCATTCTGTACCAGTTTGCTGGTCGCGGCATCGGTCGTTGTGCCATTTTCAATATAAATCGCACCGCCGTTTTCATTGCTGTTGGAGCTGCTGTCGTTATCCGTCGCTCGGTTGTTGCGAAAGCTGTTGCCGTCAACGGTCAGCTTGTGATCGTTCCCCGAGTCATTTAAGAAATATATGGCACCGCCGTTGCCAGAGGCGCTGTTGCGTCCCAAGAAATTCCGTTCAACTAGGACTGTGCTGTTCTTGGCGTATATCACGCCCCCGTGCCCATTTTCTGCCGCATTGGATACCAGGTTAGACAAGTAGATTTCGACTGTGGCACCACCATCGATGTAAAAAGCCCCGCCATTCGTTGACGACCGGTTGTGGATTGAGCCTAGCGTGAATTCCACTTTTACATTGGCGGCTGTGTTCTTCACGACCTTGATGGCCGAATCGGATACGCCGCTCAGATGCAAGTTGCGAATGCTCACCGTGCCGCTGTTGATGGTCAATAGACTGAAATCGTAGGTGGTCGAATCGTCGTCTGCGGGAGGCGTGATTAGCTGGTAGCCAGCGATGATGTTCACATCGGAGGTGATCGCCGGCAACTCCTCGGTGATTTCGACATCGGCGACGAAGATAATCGAGTCGGCTTCCGACGTGTCGCCCGTGGCGCATTGGTTGGCTGGCGAGACTTGCGAATCGCCGTTGGCGGAGCGGATCGCGTTGGCCAAGCTGCAAGTATCCGAGAGCGTGATGTCTGCAGCCTGCGCCAAGGGAATCCAAACGAATGAGCAAGCGAATAAAACGACTGCCAGCAGGCGCAGCCGGCCGCTCAAAGCCTGACGCATATCGCCGACATGCCCAAGGCATAGCGCCCATTCGACTCTTACATACCACGCCTTTGCAGCAACCATCTCCAGCATCGGCATCTTGCTGTCCTGTCATTGATTTGCCCAGTTCGACAGCACCATATTGCCATATTCAGGAAATCGCATAGGCGAATGATAAAGGCATTTGTTGGCGCAGCGCCGAAGTGAAACATGTCGCTGATTTTCGGCGCACAACTTCGGCAGTCGCGTGGTTGCTGGCTGCTTGCTATACTGATTGTGAGCCATGTCGTCGGTGGAGGTGCCCATGTTTCAAGTGGCGAACGCGCCCTGCTCTTGGGGCATAATCGAAAATATTGAAGGCGAACGCTATGACTACGCGCGCGTCCTCGACGAAATCGCAGCTAGCGGCTACAAAGGCACAGAATTGGGCGATTGGGGCTTTATGCCCACCGACCCCGCCCAACTCCGCGACGAGCTGGCGCGGCGCGATCTTCAGTTGCTGGGGTCATGGGTGAATGTGAGCTTTGAAGACCCGGCTCGCCACGCCGAAAGCACTGCGGCTTGCCTGCGCACGGCAAAATTGCTGGCGGCGGTCGGCGGCCCCGATGCACTGGTTGTGCTGGGACCCGACCCGTACACCGACCCCATGCGCAGCTTGCATTCCGGGCGCATCACGCCGCAAATGAGCCTGGATGCCGAGGGCTGGCGGACATTCGCCGCTGGCACGACACGGGCTGCTCAACAGGTTCGCGATGAGACGGGCTTGCGCTGCGTCTTGCATCATCACACCGGCACCTGGATTGAAACGCCCGCCGAAACCGCGCGCCTGCTGGAGATGACCGACCCCGACCTGGTCGGCTTGGTGTTTGATACCGGGCATTGGTCTTTTGGCGGCGGCGACCCCCTGCAAGGCATACGCGACCACGCCGAGCGCATCTGGTATGTCCATTTCAAAGACCATGACCCGGCGGTGGCGGCGAAATCGCGCCAGCAGGAATGGGATGGACCAACATCGGTGGGCAAAGGCATCTTCCCCGAGCTGGGGCAGGGCGATGTCGATTTTCCCGCGGTGCTGCGGGCGCTGCAAGAGATCGGCTATGCGGGCTGGATCGTGGTCGAGCAGGATGTGCTGCCCGGTCTGGGCGCGCCGCTGGAATCGGCCAAGCGCAACCGCCAATACCTGCGCAGCATCGGCATCTGATTCGTGATCGGACTGGCTGAGATCGTACAGGCGCAAGCGCGCATCGCGCCGCATTTGACGCCAACTCCATTGGAAGCGGCTGCTGCGCTGGGCGAAGATGTCTGGCTCAAGCTGGAGAACGCCAACAAGACTCATTCATTCAAGATTCGCGGCGCATTGAATGCCCTGTTGTCGCTGGACGAAAGAGCGCGGGACCGCGGCGTTATCGCGGCATCATCGGGCAATCATGCCGGCGCGCTGGCTTATGCTGCCGGGCTGAGCGGCGTTTCGGCACAGATACTCATGCCCAAAACGACTCCGCAGAAAAAGATCGCCAATGTGCGGCAGTATGGCGCGGAAGCGGTCCTCTTTGGCGACAATTATGACGAAGCCGAAACCGAAGCGCTGCGGCGGGCTGGCAACCCCCGCACCTGGATTTCGCCTTATAACGACCGGGCTGTCATCGCTGGCGCGGGCACGATCGGCTTGGAAATCCTCGACCAGCTTCCCGATGTCGCGCGCGTCATCGTGCCGGTCAGCGGCGGCGGCTTGCTGGCTGGCGTGGCAACGGCGCTCAAATCGCGGGCGCCCGAAATCGCTGTCATCGGCATAAACGCTCGTTCTGCGCCGGCCATGTATAATGTGTTCTATTCGCATCAGTTGCCCCAGGTCTGGGATACCCTGGCGGATGCGCTGTCTGGCGATATCGAAGCCGGCTCGATCACGCTGCCCATCTGTCTGCGGCACATGGATGACATCGCGCTGGTGAGCGAAGAAAGCATCGCCGAAGCCATGCGCTGTATGCTGGCGGCTGGCTGGGTGGTAGAAGGCGGTGGCGCGGTGGGTGTTGCGGCGCTGCTGGACGATGTGCTGCCAGCTGCGGACGGGGCGACCGTCGTGGTGGTCAGCGGCGGCAATGTCGATCTGTCTGTGCTACGAGAGGTGCTACAATCATGAGCAACAATTTCACCGCAATGGAAGACAACGCCCGGGCGCTGCTGCAGGCCTTTCAGGCGGGCGAAGACGCGGCTGTCCTACGCGCCCATGAGTACCTGCCGCAAGTCAAATATGGCTCGCTGGAAGCGGCGCGCGACTTTCCGCTGTCCCTGCACGCTGCCCAAACTATCATCGCTCGCGAGCACGGCGTGAAAAGCTGGGGCGAACTGCGACTGCTCTTCAAGCTGCAAGCCGCCGACTATGGCGAGGCGCTGGGACAATTCAAAGCGCTGGTTATTGCTGGTGACGCCGATGGACTCGATGCGCTGCTGGTTGAAGAGCCGCGTCTGCGCGAGACGCTGGACGACCCACATTTTGACTTCGGCTCCACCGCCATCATCATCGCCAAGCACAATCTCGCCCTGGTCGATGTGCTGTTGAAGCACGGCGCGGATATCAATGCCAAGTCGCAATGGTGGGCTGGCGACTTTTCTGTGCTGGAAGGTGCTTCTGCCAATGCGGCAAGTCAGCTGATCGAGCGCGGCGCAAGCATCACAGCGCATGCCGCTGCCGAACAAGGCTGGTTGGACTGGCTGGATGCTGCCTATCAAAGCGACCGCTCCATCATTCATGCGCGGGGCGGCGATGGCAAGACCCCGCTGCATTACGCGTCAGTTCCGGCCGTCATGGACTGGTTGCTGGCACGCGGCGCAGACCGGGAAGCGCGCGATATCGACCACGCCTCGACACCTTTGCAATGGCAGCTGGCGGCGGGCAATCGCAGCGCGGCACGAGCTCTGGCCGAACGCGGCGCTCAGGTCGATCTCTTTGCGGCGATTATGCTGGGCGAGCTGGACATGGCGCAGCGGGCATTGGCGCTGCATCCGCAGGCGATTCGCGCGCGCATCAACCAGGCTGGTTATGAGCTTGTGCCCCAAGCCGATGGCTCGCATCAATATGTCTATGCCTTTGAAGCCGCTGGCATGTCGCCTTTTCAGGTGGCGCTGGCATGCGAGCAAGGCGCAATCTTCGAGTGGCTGCTGGAGCAAGCGCCTCTCGAAACGCGGTTGCTGGCCCATTGCGCGCGCGGGGATGTCGATTCTGCCAGGCGCATCGCAGGCGCCAATCCGGGCTTGGTCGACAGCTTGCCCGAATCCGACCAGCGCCAGCTCATTCACGCCGCCTGGACGGACAATGCGAAAGTCGTCGCGTTGATGGCGGAGTTGGGCTTCGACCTGCATATCCGCGATGACGACAAGATGACGCCCTTGGACAGCGCCGCCTTTCATGGCTTCGCCGATGTCATCGCCGTCCTACTGGCTGCCGATGCTGCCCCGCCGCTGGACTGGCTAAATGGCTATGGCGCCACGCCCCTCGACACCGCGCTGTATAGCCGGCGACATAGCTGGAGCAAAGGTGACGATTACCCAGCCGCGATCAAACTGCTTGTCGATGCGGGCAGCGAAGTGCGCGCCCAGTGGCTGCCAACGGGCGATGATGAGATTGATGCCCTGTTGCGGGCGAAGCTATGACACTGGCTTTGGCACCAGCAACCACGCCTCTATTCTGATGGCGGGACCGAGGGAGTCGCAGGCTGCGTCGGCGTTGGCGCTTTGGCTGCCAACAACTGCTGCCAGGCGATGCGCAATTCCACCGGCACCCCAGCCAAGGCGCTCATTTCCTGACGGAGCTGCTCGAGCTGCGCCTGACTGGGCGGGGTGAGAGCGCGCGTTGCGGCATGCACCACCAATGGCTCGCCAGGATCGATATGGAACTCGCTGATGCTCGCGCCGGGCAAGGTAGCCTGCAGCGCAGTCAGCAGCGCAGACGCCAACTCATCCAGCGGGCGCACAATCTGCCGCGAGACCACCGTCAGTTGGATGTGCTGCTGATATAGCGCATCCAGCAGTGCTTGCGCGGCGCTGACCTCTTCTGGCGTGATATCGTGGTCGGCTTGCACCAACAGCTGCACGCCCAGCGGCAGACCGGTGATGACATGATATTCCACGACTGTCGCGCCGTGAAAAGCCTCTGCCTCGAGCCGCGCGCGGATATGCGCTTCGTCAATGGCTTGCGAGCCGAGCCTGGCAAAAACCAGCAGCACTAGCAGGGCGATCACCGCCAGCATCAGCCGCCATACGCGCAAATG
The DNA here is from genome assembly GCA_034423155.1 of Anaerolineae bacterium. Classification (GTDB taxonomy): domain Bacteria; phylum Chloroflexota; class Anaerolineae; order Aggregatilineales; family Phototrophicaceae; genus UBA6055. Next base: position 8,565 of record DAOUJB010000579.1, read on the forward strand.
CCGGCGACTTGCGCCCTCGCGAGCCTGGCTGGGGTGCATGCCCATCCACAAGAATGTGATGTATTGCGCGGCGATGATGAAGGCGATATTCGCCAGGAAGAGCAGGTTCGCGCCAAAAGCCAGGTCGAGGTCGCGCAGCGCCAAACCCAGCCCAATGGTGCAGATTGGCGGCATCAGCGCAGCCGCGATCGCCACACCAGCCAAAGCAGCCGGGATGCCTTTGCGCGCCGTGGCATAAGCCGCCACCCAGCCCGATACCAGCGCGATAGCCGCATCCAGCAAGTTGGGGCTGCCGCGCACCAGCATCTCTTCTGTCGGCGTATCTATGGGCAGCAGTGCGCCCATCGCCAGCGAGATCAGCAGCGCCAGCGTAACCCCCTGAAAAAGCGTCAGACTGGCGCGCCGAGTCAGATGCAGGATGCCGCTGGCCAGCCCGGTGGAAAAACTGGACAAGGGCGACATCAAGGGCGCGACCAGCATCGCCCCGATGATGACCGCCGCGCTGTTGGTCAGCAAACCCAGCGTGGCCAAAGCCGCCGAAAGCACGATCATCACCA
>DAOUJB010000580.1:0-3180 GCA_034423155.1 Anaerolineae bacterium
AATGCTGGCGTCCAGCTCGAGCTCGCCCAGGATGTTGGGATAGCCGTTGCTGCCGACGGTGTGATCGCTGGGATCGGCTTCGACCAAGCGCGTGCCGATCTCCACCGCGTCCAAGGCGCTGCCGCCGCTTTTCAGGGCAGCCATGGCTGGGCGCATGCCGATTGTCCCGTTGTGGCTGGCGATGATCAACACGGCGCGTAGGTTTCGTACCAAGTCGCGTCAAATTTCGGCGGGGCATAAAAGTCGCTCCAGGGACGAGCCTCCCGCGCAGCGATCTCCAGCAGGGCATCCAGTCGCCGCGCCGCCACGCCCGCCAGAAAATCCGCCCGCGCAGCGCTGGACATGGGGGCGGCTTCTTTCCAAATGGCGCGCCCCGCCAGGAATCCACTCGCTCCGGCCGCGCAAGCCACCCGCAACTGCCGCTCGAATTGCGCAAAGTCGACCCCGGCGCTGAGCAGCACCCAAGGCACAGCCGATGCCGCGCTGACCTGCTCGCAGGCCGCTTGCCAAGCGACCTCGTCTTGGTTGTGCGCTATGTCGTGCGGAGCTTCCAACTTGAGCACATCAGCGCCGGTGCGCGATAGTCGGCGCGCCGTTTCGCTGACGACAGCGGGCCGCGTCTCGGCAAATGCGGCGCTGTCTTTGGATACCGCCGCATCCAGGCTGTATGACATCGGCTCGAGGAAGACGGGCAGATCGCAGGCATGGCACTGGCCGACCACATCAGCGATCAGCGCTTCCAGCTCATTTGCCAGCGCGCCGCTTTCCGGATGGTAATAGACCATGAATTTGACGGCATCCGCGCCGGCCTGACGGATCTTCTGCGGGGTCCAGCCGGGGATAAGCTCGGTTTTGCGATAGCTGGAATCGCCGCTGTAGCCGCTCTTTTCCAAAGCCAGCAGCAAGCCGGCGCGTGGACTCATGCGCAGCGCCGCGCCCATACCATAAGTTGGGTCGGTCAACACCGCGCTGGCCGACTGCGACAAGGCGTCAATGATCTCGGTTTTCACCTGGCAAAGCTGCGCAAAACTGGCGTCGGCACCCATCATTTTGCGATAGCTGCCGCGCTGGTCGAAGGCCACGATGCCAAAGGTGTCGGCCTCGGGCAAGCTGGCATTTTTCAAACCGCGATAACGTCCCGGGCTCAGGCAGGTGGGCATGGCGGTCCTTTCCTGTGGCTGGCGAATCTTCGCGCGTCATTTAACCACAGAAGTTAGACCAAGTAAGTCATGCAAGTAAAGGGCAAATTACTCAAATAAAGTAAACAGTAGGGGCGATACTTGTATCGCCCACAACACCGCCGTTTTTTTCCTGTCGTTGCATTTCTTGCTGGTTTCCTGGAACCTAGCCCGCGCGCACCTCACATTGCAGCGCATCGCCTTTGCACAGCCGCCGGGTGGAGTCGAATTGCAGCTGCCCCAGCCCGCTCAGCGCCAGCGAGTCCAGCGCGAGCTCGCCGCCCAGCACACGAAAATCGACCTGGCAAGCGCCTTCGGATGGCTGCAATACGCAGGTGCCCCAGGCATAGCCGGTCGACCAAAAGTGACGCTGTTCTGCGTCTGGCGCGGCAAAGCGCAGCGATTTGTCCACCGCCGAAAAGTGGAAGCCGCTCAAAGCCAACACCGCCGCCCAGCTTGCCATAGCGCGCGCATAATGATGTCCGCATTCGGCTTCATCAAACGGGTTGCGGCGTTGTCCATCATAGCGATCGCGAATGGCGGATATGCAGCGCAGGCCATCGTCCAGCTCGCCTTCGTAGAGCATGCCCACAGCCGCGGTGTACTCGAAGCCGGTCATCACCTCGTTGCAATAGGGGAAAGGCCGCGCAGGCCGGTTGCCACGCGGATAAGTCGCCATCAGCAGCGCCGATTCATCATTCAACACATAACTGCGCATGTGGTTGAAATGCCCGTACATATTCTCCTTGAAGTTGAAGCGCATGATGCTGTTGAGCGTCTGCTTGACCTTGTCGGCAGCCACCAGATAGCCGAGCCCGCAGACATGCGCCAGGAATTGCCCGACCAGTTGATCGACCAGGCAGCCCGCGCCCAACTGCAGAACGGGTTCGCTGGGGTCGGCCGCGCCCATGCTTTCGTGGATGAGCATGGGCAGGATGCTAGCGCGCCCGCCGCCCGGGCGGATCTCGTGCTCATAATAATCGCCGTTGAAGAGGTTGGCATCGATCCAGGCGCTGCCGTTTTCAAACAGCGCGCGGCATTCAGCGGCGAATTCCTGCTCGTCCAGCGCCCGCGCCATTTCTTCCATCGCACGCAGCGCGCCCAGATACCAGATGCCCATCTGTGGATTGGGTCCATAATATTCCACATCCATAGTGTTGTGCTGGCAGCCTTCCATGACGCCGTCTTTGTCTTCGTCCCAGCCGCCGGGCAGCCAGCAGAATTCCAGCGCCTTGCGGGCATTGCTCCACATGCTGCGCAATTTGTCGGTATCGCCCGAAAGCTGCCAATCGCGATAGAGCTTCATGATGCAGCCCATCTGCCCGTCGGCAGCGGCCAGCGACCAACTGCGCGCGTGCTGCAAGGGCAAGTCGACGCGGAAGCTCATGCCGCCATTTGCGCGCGTGGCATAGACAAACTCGACTTCGCGCATGCCCAGTGCCAGCTCGCCAAACAAGAATGCTGTCGCCTGTTCATAATTCCAGACATGCGTGCAGCTGCCGAAACAGCAGCCCATGTCGTCATCGCAGCCTTCCCAGCCGAATACATAGCCGTCCGGCGTCCGAAAGACCGTCTGGCTGCGCAGCGTGCTGACATTAAAAAGCGCCGCTTCTTTGACCTGGTGCGGCAAATCGGCGCTGCAAAATGCCTCGACAAAAGCCCGCGTCTCGCTTTCCAGCCAGTCCAGTTTGCTGTTGGTATAGGCAGCGGCGGCCCAGGCATCGGCGAAGCGCTCTGCATAATAATTGCCGATGAGCGCGCCGGCTTGCACCGGGCTCTGCGGATGATTCGCGCCTGTCTCTTGCCAGGTTGTGCGATTAGGAAATCGCCAGCACAGCAAGAAGGTAACTGCGCTCGATCCGCCAGCCGGCACCGCCAGCGATACACAAAGCGAGCCGGTCGGGTCGTCTTTTCCGCCGCGTTCACGGTCTTCCAAGACGCCGTCTTCGCTGAAGTCGTCCCAAAAGTCCAGCAGGCTGTCGCCCCAGGTCAGGTTCGCCCA
>DAOUJB010000581.1:0-2656 GCA_034423155.1 Anaerolineae bacterium
CCAGCTTGCCCGCGCGCGCAGCCAGCCGAAAACGCCGCGGATAGGGCAGCGTCTCGATCACCATCTTGCGGGCGGCGGCATCCAGCGGCGGACGCTCGCGTTCGCTTTCTTGCATGGCACGATAGCCCACCAGCAAATCGCCATAGGCCACTTCGGACGGGCAGGCCGGCACGCAAGCCATGCAGCCCAGGCAGCGGTCGATATACGGTTGGGCATCGGCGGGGTCGATGCGGCCTTCCAGCGCCGTCTTCATCAGGTAGATGCGTCCGCGCGGCGAATCCATCTCTTCGCCCAGCAACTGGTAGGTGGGGCAAGCCGCCAGGCAGAAGCCGCAGTGCACGCATTTTTCAACCGCTTCCGCCATCTCCGGCGCGCGCAGGTCGTCGATGTCGATATCATGTCTCATACTGCGGATTGTGCCACAAAGCCCCTACATATACCCCCCTCAATCCCCCCGACAGACGCGCGTAGGGGCGAGCCATTGGGTCGCCCGCTTTGGCTACCCTCTCCGTCCTGACGGGAAGGGGCTGGAGGTGGGGTAAAGCTCCCCTACCTGATGCTTCGGGGAGGGGCCGGGGGTGGGGTAGATCAAGAATCGGACAAGGCTTACACCAGCTTGCCCAGCGGATCGAGCGTCGCTTTCACCCGCGCCGCCAGCACATTTTCCAGTGGCGCACCCAGCAGCGGCGACCGCGCATCGCCACGCAACAGCAGACCGCGCAGACCTTGACGCGCCAGCACATCTCCCAGCCAGCCCGCATCTTCGCAAGCCACAAAGCCGATATTGCCAGCCAAAATGTAGCGGCGTTTTGCCCCGTGTATAGCGGCATCCAGCTCGAGCAGCTGTCCCGGCGACAGCGTGATTTTCGCCAGACAAGCGCCAGTTAAGCCGGCCAGGCAATCCCAAATCGACGACTCGTCTTGGATGGCCTCGTCATGCTGCGGCGCAGTCGTGGATGTGACAAATTCCCTGAATCGTTCGACGCGCGCCGGCAGTGTCTCGCTGAAGCCACCCAGCCGCGTCAACAGCGCCACGCCAGCCGCGCCCGGCAAGATATCCAGCGCATCCAGCTCGAAGCGGCTGCGGTTGATGGCATAACTGGCTGCCAGCGCCTCCGCCAGCGTCCCATATGTGAAGCGCAGGCTGCGGAATTGCGGCACATCGGGGAAGACCTTAAAGGTCAACTCGGTCAAGATGGCATATTTGCCTAGGCTGCCGACCAGGAACTTGCTCAGGTCGAAGCCGGCGGCATTCTTGACCACTTTGCCACCGACAGTATAGCGTTGCGCACTGCCATCGACGATTGCCGCGCCCAGCACAAAGTCGCGCGCCCCGCCATAACGATGCCGCCGCGAACCCGACAGATTGCTCGCCACCGCCCCGCCGATGCTCGCGCTTTCTGGCAGCAGCGGATCGAATGGCAGATACTGACCCTGCTCCGCCAGCGCAGCGACCACCTCGCGCAGCGGCGTGCCAGCCCGCACAGTCAGCGTGAATTCACCCGGCTGGTATTCGACGATGCCGCGCAGCCCCGACATATCCAGCACCGGCGCATCGACCTGGTGCAATGCCGGCTTGCTGCCCATGCCCCGCACATGCAGGCGATCGTGCGCGGCTACAAATGCTTTGACCTGTTCTTCGCTGCTTATCATTTGCTTATCATTCGCGCGAGATCACTCCCTGGCGCTCCAGCGGGTGCATGCCCTGCATCGTCAGCGCCGGCGCTTCTCCACCTGGGAACATCTTGCCGCGATTGGCGATTTCGCGCGGGTCGATGGCTTTGCGCAGCGCCAGCATGATATCCAGCTCGGCTTCGCTGAACATCGCTGGCATATAGTCGCGCTTTTCGACGCCGACTCCGTGCTCGCCGGTGATGCTGCCGCCCAGTTTGACGCACATGGCCAAGATCTCGCCAGCCAGCGCTTCGGCTTTGTGCAGCGCGCCGTCTTCGCGCCCGTCAAAGAGGATCAGCGGATGCAGGTTGCCATCGCCAGCGTGGAAGACATTCGCCACTTCCAGCCCATAACGCCGCTTCAAGGCATCAATTTTCTGCAGCGCCTCGCCCAACCGGCTGCGCGGCACGACGCCGTCTTGCACGATGTAGTCGGGAGAAAGCCGCCCCACCGCCGAAAAAGCGCTCTTGCGCCCTTTCCAGATGCGCGCCCGTTCGTCTTCGCTCTGCGCCGTGCGGATTTCAAAGGCGCCCGATCGCTCGATCAATTCGCGCAGTTGGGCAAATTCGGCTTCGACCTGGAGCTCTTCGCCTTCCAGCTCAACGATGAGCAGCGCTTCGGCATCGGGATAATTTGCGCCCACAGTCTCGGCGGCGCGTATCGCGATGCGATCCATGATTTCTATCGCGCCGGGCAGCAGACCAGACGCCACCACCTGCGAAACCGCATCGCCCGCTTGTCCCAGGTCGTCATAAGCCGCCAGGACTGTGCGATACAGCTCGGGGATGGGCAGCAGGCGCAGCGTCAACTCCAGCGCAATGCCAAACAAGCCCTCGCTGCCCACAAAAAGCCCGATCAGGTCGGGCCCGATGCCACAGCCATCCAGGCTTTCGCTGCCAAACTCGGTGAGGCTGCCATCAGCCAGCACAACTTTCATGCCCAGGACATGGTTGCTGGTCATGCCATATTTCAAGCAGTGCGC
>DAOUJB010000582.1:0-1512 GCA_034423155.1 Anaerolineae bacterium
GTGGTCGGTTCAATCCTGGTGGCGATCATCGGAATCACCGGCTTGGTGAAAGTGCCTTTCTTCGGCGGCATCCTGGTGGGCGTGCTGGGCTCGGTGGTCGTGGTGGTCGTGGCCGGCTTGCTCTATGGGGATGGCGAGACGGAGTGACGCGGGGCTACAGATTGCCCTGATTCACCCATCTCTGAAAATCGGCCATGTGAAAGACATGCAGCAGGTTGCCACGCTGCATGCGACGCAGCCATTCCACCGCTCCGGGCTTGTAGCCGCCACCGTCAATCACCAGAATCGTGGCATGCTCAGACGCAAAAATATTGTGCACGAAATACGGGTATTTCTCGTCTACCGAGCCGCTTGATTGCTGCCATTTGGCTTCTATGACCAGTCCCTCGCGCCAGCGCTGCGGATGCACCAGCAGAAAATCGCAGATTAGTCGCGTGTCATAAATGGTCGTGCCAATGTGGACCTGCCGCGCATAGCTGGGCTGGGCGACGCCGGGCGCGGCATTGACCAGTCTCTTCTTGTCTTTGACGCGCAAGTAACCACAATCCAGCAGGATATTCTCAATAAATCGTTCTAGCGCGTTGCCGGTGAGATTGGCTTTCGCGCCCTGACTCGTTGTCATCATGACACCTCGTCTGCCCGCGCAGTCCGCAGCAGCATTTCGCGCAGGATATCGGCGGCATGCTGCACGCCAGCGGAGAAACCCTGTTCATAAGCGCAGTAAGGGCATTTGTGCCTGCCCGCGCCGCTTTGATTCGGCGGCAGCCTGCGCATAATGTGGTCAATTTCTTCGCGAGCAAGGTTGTCTCTACCGCCGTGTATCTTGCAGGTGTTCATATCCGTCTCTTGCCTGCTCATCGATAATTCCTAATCAGCAGCTCGTTGACAGCGCCTCGTCCAGCGGCGTTGCGGTTGACCATGCGCGGCGCTTGCACGACCTCAATGCGAAAGGGTTCGTCGGCGTAGAGCGCGCGGATCAGCGGCGTATCGCTGTTAGACAGCATGAAGCGCACATCGCGCTCGTGCAGACTGCGACACAGCTCCCGCAGCGCTTTGTGCTCGCCTTCGCCAAAATCGTCGCGCGCATATTTTGTGAAGCCGCCGCTCTTCTGCGTGTGATAAGGCGGATCAAAATAAACGAAGTCGCCCGGACCGGGGGCGATATCACGAAAATCGCGCAGGGAGACCTCGACAGCTTGCAAAGCAGCGTGACAGGCGCGCAGGTTGTCGGCGTCGCAAATGGCCGGCTTGGATGAACTTCCCAGCGGCACATTGAATTGGCCTTTGGAATTGACGCGCCACAAGCCGTTGAAACAAGTCTTGTTGAGGTAGATGAAACGTGCGGCGCGCTCGACACTGTCGCGCATTTTGTGCTGGGAGCGGATGTGGTAATAATGGTCGCGGCTGTGGTCTTGCGCGTGCTGCCGGAGGCGGTCGATCAGCGGCTCGACATCGCGCTGCACAGTGAGGAAAGCATTGACGAGATCGGGGTTGCTATCCGAGAGACAATAC
>DAOUJB010000583.1:0-20711 GCA_034423155.1 Anaerolineae bacterium
AATGTCAAAGAAATCTATGACGAAGTGAACCGCCTGCGCGGCAGCGATCCCAAGATCCGCATCCTCAACCAGTTCGAGGTGATGGGCAATTATCGCTTTCATTATCATGTGACCGGCAACACCCTGGTCGAGCTGGCGGATGACCTGCGCGGGGCGGGCATCGGCGCGGGCAAGATCTCGGCCTTTGTCTCGGCGATGGGCAGCGCGGGCACGATTGCGGCGGGCGACCGGCTCAAGCAGATCTGGCACGATCATCGCATCGTCGGCTTGGAGCCGATCCAGTGTCCGACCCTATACAACAACGGCTATGGCGCGCACGAGATCCAAGGCATCGGCGACAAACATGTGACCTGGATTCACAATGTCTTCAACATGGATGCGCTGATGTGCATCGACGACAGGGACGCGCTGAATGGTTTGCGCCTATTCGCGGAAGACGCGGGTCGCCGCATCCTGGTCGAGCGGCTGGGCATGGATGCCGCCCTCGTGGAGCAATTGGCGCAGCTGCTGGGCATCAGTGGCATCTGCAATATCATCGGCGCGATCAAGACCGCCAAGTTTTATGGACTCACCAGCGACGATGTCGTGGCCACAGTCGCCACCGATGGCATGGAGCGCTATGATTCGGTGATGGCTGCGCTGCGCGAGCGGCATGGTGCGCTGGACGAAGCCGAAGCGTTGGCGATCGCCGAAGGCGTCTTCAAACGAGCCGGCACGGACTGGATCATGGAAGGCACGCGCGAATCCCGCGAGCGCTGGCACAACCTGAAGTATTACACCTGGGTCGAGCAGCAGGGCAAGACTGTCGCCGAGCTGGACGCGCAACGCGATCCGGACTGGTGGCGGACGCATCAAGACGCCGTGGCTGAAATCGACCGGCGGTTGCTGGCGCAGCGCGGCGCTCGCTAGTGGAATGGGGGCGGCTGTGTACGCGGATGATCGGGTCTTGGTGGGGGTGATGAATCGCAAGCGCGACTTTGATATCGCCCGTCGGCAGCGCTGGTATCGCATCCCTCAGGCAAATATGCGGCGCGGCTTGAATGCCGAATATGTCGCATTCTTTTTGAGCCGCCAGGTCTTTGGCGAGCGCGGCGGCAGCATCGCCTATTTCGCGCGTATCACGGGCCTCGAACTGGCGCGGCGGCGCGACCTGCTGCCCAAAGAATCGCAGCGCGCCGATGACCTGTATTACAAAGTGCAATTCCGCAATCTCATCGAAAAAGACCCGCCTATCGAAAACTTCCCCGCTCGTTCCATCAGCTTCATCCGCACGACCTGGGATCGCTTTGTCAGCGCCGAGACCATCAGCGACCTCTACAGCACTGCCGATTTTTATGTCGACCGCGTCTATTATGCGCTGCGCGGCTGAACGAGAGGCGCTTACCTTATGCTGATCACCAATGCCAGGATCATCACGCTGGGCGCACAGCCCCAGATCTTGTCCGATCATGCGCTGTTCATTGACGGCGACGCGATCGGCGCGGTGGGCGCAACCGCCGAGCTGAAGGCGCGCTATCCGCAAGCCGAAATCATCGATGCGCGCGGACAGATCGTCATGCCCGGCGGCATCTGCGCGCACACGCATTTTTATGGCGCCTATGCCCGTGGCCTGGCGATTCCCGGCCAGCCGCCGCGCGACTTCCCACAGATTTTGCAGCGATTGTGGTGGCCCTTGGACAAGGCGCTCGACCACGACAGCGTGCGTGCCAGCGCCTTGGTCTGCCTGGTGGATGCCATCAAACACGGCACGACCAGCCTCATTGATCATCACGCCAGCCCCGCTTGTATCGATGGCAGCCTGGATGTGATTGGCGAAGCGGTCGACCAGGCGGGACTGCGTGCGGTGCTCTGTTATGAAGTCAGCGACCGCGATGGCCCCGACAAAATGCATGCGGGCATCGCCGAAAACCTGCGCTTTATGCGCGCCGCCGCCAAGCACAGCCGTTTGCGCGGCACATTTGGCTTGCACGCCAGCTTGAGCTTGTCGGAGGCCAGCTTGCGCGCCTGTGCCGATGCAGCGCCATCTGAGTCCGGATTTCACATCCATGTCGCCGAGCACGAAGCCGACCAGACCGACAGCCTGCGTCGCAGCGAACTGCGCGTGGTCCAGCGGCTGGATCGCTTCGGCATCTGGCGCGACAACACCATCGCCGCACACTGCGTGCACATAGACGAGGCAGAGCGGGATTTGCTGGCGCGGCGCGGGGTTTGGGTCAGTCATCAGCCGCGCTCCAATATGAACAACGGCGTGGGCGCGGCCGATATAGACAGCATGCTGGACGCTGGCCTGCCGCTGTGCCTGGGCAACGATGGTTTCAGCAACAATATGTGGGCGGAATGGAAAGCGGCTTATCTGCTGCACAAGGTGGTTAACCGCGATCCGCGCCGGGCGGCCGGCGACCATATTGCGCGCATGGCTTGGCACAACAATGCCAGCTTAATGCGCCGTTTCTTTCCCGAAATGCCCATCGGCGAGATCAGACCGGGCGCGGCAGCCGACTTGATCTTGGTAGATTATCAGCCCTTCACACCACTGACAGCCGGCAACCTGCCCTGGCATCTGCTCTTCGGCTTCGAGGCCTCCATGGTCACCACCACCATCTGCGCCGGCCAGCTCTTGATGCGCGATCGGCAGCTGCTGACCCTGGACGAAGGCGCTATCGCAGCGGCCGCGCTGGATTTGGCGCCGGGCGTTTGGGAACGTTATGCGCAGCACGCACAGGTCAGTCTTGAATGATGGACCACCAGGACAACCGAAACGGAATGACAAAACGATGAAAACACTGGCGATACTCGGCGGCACCGGCAAAGAAGGCGCGGGATTGGCGCTGCGCTGGGCGCGGCATGGATACAAGATCATCATCGGCTCGCGCTCGGCTGAACGCGCGGCGACTCGTGCAATAGAAATGCAGGCCGAAGTCCCAGCCGGCGACATCAGCGGCTTGGGCAATGCCGAGGCGGCTGCGGCGGCCGATATTGTGGTATTGAGCGTGCCGTATAGCGCGCACAAAGCCACGCTGGAGAGCGTGCGCGAGGCTTGCGCGGGCAAGATCTTGGTCGACCTGACTGTGCCCTTGCAGCCACCGCAGATCATGTCGGTCAACTTGCCAGCCGGGCAGGCGGCGGCTTTGGAAGCGCAAGCGCTGCTAGGCGATTCGACGCCGGTGGTGGCGGCCTTCCAAAATGTAAGCGCGGTCAAACTGCGCCAGCTCGACCAACCGGTCGACTGCGATGTGCTGGTCTGCGCCGATGATGCCGCTGCCAAGGCGCAGGTCATCGAACTGGTGGCGGCGGCCGGCATGCGCGGCATCGATGCTGGTTCGCTGCAGAATGCCATCGCCGCCGAGTCGCTGACGCCCCTGCTGCTGCACATCAATCGGGCGTATCGCATCGCCGGCGCTGGCATCCGCATCACGGGCTTGGACAGCTAATTATGCCTGAAGCGCCTCGACTTTCCGCCTATGCCATCCCCGATATCCCGCTGATTCAAGCCGGCGACGACATTGTCGAGATCATGTTGGCCAAAGCGCGGGCGGCTGATATCGGGCTGCAAGTCGGCGATATCTTGGTGGTGTCTTCAAAGATCGTATCCAAGGCGGCGGGCCGGTTGATCTGCCTGGACGAGGTGCGCGCTTCGCAAGCGGCTGCTGATTTGGCTGCCGAAACGGACAAAGATCCGCGCCTGGTCGAGCTAATCCTCAGCGAGTCCGAGCATGTGTCACGAAAACGGCGCGGCGTGCTGGTCACCAAGCATCGATTGGGTTTTGTTTCCGCCAACGCCGGCATCGACCAGAGCAATATCGAAGGCGGCGACGACCGGGCTTTGCTGCTGCCTATTAATCCCGACCGGGGGGCTAGCGCCATCCGCGAACAGATCCAAGCGCGGCTGGGCATTCAAGTCGGCGTCATAATCAGCGACACGCACGGGCGACCATTCCGCGTCGGCAATATCGGCGTGGCGATCGGCGCGGCTGGCTTGCCCACCATCAAGGATTTGCGTGGCAGCCGCGATTTGTATGGGCGCACCCTGGAGATCACGCAAGTCGCTTATGCCGATCTGGTGGCTTCGGCTGCGCATTTGCTGTGTGGCGAGGCCGACGAAGGCTTGCCGGCCGTCGTGCTGCGCGGCTTGGATGTGGGCGGAAAGCACGGTTGCGCGGCCGATCTCATCCGCGCGCCCGAACATGACCTCTACCGCTGAGCCATGACAGCCTCGGACTTGCTGCGACAGATGCGTGGGCGGCGCTCGCTGCGGCGTTATCGCGCCCAGCCTGTGCCAGAGGTGATGATCGCCCAACTCTTGGAAGCGGCGATTTGGGCGCCATCGGCACATAATCGCCAGCCTTGGCGCTTCGTGATCATGCAAGACGACCCCAGCAAGCAGCGTCTGGCCGCGGCTATGGGCGCGAGGCTGCGGCAGGACTTGCAGGCGGACGGCGTGCCCGACGACCTGATCGAGGCGGATGCGCAGCGTTCTTATGCGCGCATCACCGAAGCGCCCGTCTTGATTCTGCTGTGCATGAGCTTGCGGGATATGGATGTCTATGGCGATGCGCAGCGCAACCAGCACGAACGCAGCATGGCGCAGCAAAGCGTGGCCATGGCCGGGCAGAATATCTTGCTGATGGCCGATAGCTTGGGCTTGGGCGCTTGCTGGATGTGCGCACCCTTGTTCTGTGGCGAGCTGGTGGCGCGCACGCTCGAGCTGCCGGCCGATTGGCAGCCGCAGGGTTTGATCACGCTGGGCTATCCGGCTCAACAGCGCCAGCGAGAACGCGAAAGCTGGCAATCGAGAACCTTGTGGCGTTGAAGCAAAATATCGCCGTGCTCATCGGCGGCGTGGGCGGCGCGAAGCTGGCTCTGGGTTTGGCGAACTTACAGCCGGCCCCGCAGCTGACCTTCATCGTCAACACCGGCGACGATTTTTGGCACCTGGGGCTGAAAATCTGCCCCGATATCGACACATTGATGTATACGCTATCGGGCGCAGTCAACTCGCAGTTGGGCTGGGGCGTCGCCGATGACACGACACATGTCTTGTCGGCGCTCAGACAGCGTTATGCCGTCGATACCTGGTTCAAGCTAGGCGACCAAGATCTGGCGCTGCACCTGCTGCGGACAGACGCCATGCGCGAGGGGGTCAGCCTAACGGATTTCATCGGCATGATCGCCCGGCGGCTGGGCATCGCAGCGACTATCCTGCCCATGTGCGATGCTGAAATGCCCACTTCTATACACACGCGCGAAAATGGCGAGATGAGCTTCCAAGAATACTTCGTCAAGCAGCGTTGGCAGCCGGCTATTCAGGAAATCCAGTATGATTCTGGCCAGGGCGCACGCATGTCCGTCCCGGTTCGCGAGGCGCTGACTTGCGCCGATCTGGTTTTGGTCGCGCCGTCCAATCCCTGGTTGTCGATTGCGCCTATCCTGGCGGTGCCGGGCCTGCGCGAACTGCTGGCGACGCTGCCAGCGCCCAAAGTCGCGATCACGCCAGTTATCGGCGGCGACGCGGTCAAGGGTCCCACCGCCAAAATCATGCGCGAATTGGGCTTGGAAGTGTCGGCGCGCACAGTCGCATGCTATTATGAAGACATCATTGACGCCTTCGTAGACGACTTGCGCAATCCCGCTTTTCAAATCGCCGGATTGCGGACGACACGGCTGGATACACTGATGACAGACCTGCCAAGCAAAGTGGCTTTGGCGCGAGATACATTGGACTGGGTGCAAGGCTGGGAGTCATGAGCCTGTGGACGATCATCCCGGTCAAACCGCTGATACACGCCAAGAGCCGCCTTTCGAACGTGCTGCTGCCCGAAGAGCGCTACCAGCTGGCCCAAGCCATGTTTCGGCATGTGCTGTCGGTGGTGCTGCAATCCCGGTCTGTCACGGGCGCGCTGGTTATCTCGCGGGATACCAAGGCGCTGGCCATAGGCCGGGAACTAGGGGCGAAGACTCTGCAAGAAGGCGCTGAGTCCAACTTGAATCCGGCGCTGATGCGGGCGACGATGGTGCTGCAGTTGTGGCGCGCTGATGCCGTGCTGGTCTTGCCCGCCGATTTGCCATTTATCAATGACGACGATATCGCCCAGTTGGTCAGCTTGTCTTCCGAGCGCTCCATCGTGATCGCCACCGATAGCGAACGAGACGGCACCAATGCGCTGTTGGTGCGTCCGCCGGGCGCGATCGATTATGCCTATGGCGCTGGCAGTTATGCGCGTCATATCGCAGATGCCCAGCGCAAGGGCCTGGCTGTGCAGCGTTACAAATCGCCGCGCACAGGGCTGGATATCGATGTACCGGCCGACTTGGAAGTGTACCGGCGCATCATCGCCGATGGACAATACAGCTATCTGCCTAGTCTGAGACCAGCCAAAGGCAAATTCTAGGCTTCGGCATTTGCAAATTGCGCCGTTTCTGCGCGATAATAGATGCGTGCTAGGCAGAGTAGACATCTTGGGAGTAAGCCCATGGCTGATCGGGTAGCCTTGTACCTGCAAGACGCGCATCCGCTGAGTGACGCGATTGCCTATGTGCAATATGCGGAAGAACGCGGATTTGAAGCCGTCTGGCAAGCCGAAAGCCGCTTGGTGCGCGATGCCATCGTGCCCATGGCCGCCTTCGCTGCCACCACATCACGCATCAAAATAGGCTCGGGCGTCATCAATAACTGGACGCGCAACGCGGCCGTCATCGCGGCGACTTTCTTGACTCTGGACGACCTGGCAGCAGATCGAATCTATTGCGGCATTGGCGCCTGGTGGGACCCGCTGGCGGCGAAAGTCGGCATCACACGCAGCCGCAACCTGCTGGCCATGCGCGAGGTGGTTACGACCGTGCGCCGCCTGCTCAATCGCGAGCGGGTTACTTTCGCTGGCGAATTCGTGCAGCTCACCGATGTCGAGCTGGATGTCGTTCATGGGCGCAAAGAGCCGCGTAATGTGCCCATTTATATCGGGGCGACGGGTCCAAAGATGATGGCGCTGACTGGCGAGATCGCCGATGGCGTCGTCTTGAACTACCTGGTTTCGCCCAAATACAACGAGTCGGCGATGGCGCAACTGGAGATCGGCGCAAAACGCGTCGGCAAAACGGTATACGATATCGACCGTCCGCAGTTGGTCGTCTGCTCGGTAGATCATGACCGCGACAAGGCGCTGGATGCCGCGCGCAAGCTGGTGACGCAGTATCTGGGACAGCAGCCACACATCATGAAAGCCAGCGGCGTCAGCCAGGATCTGCTGGACGAAATCGGCCAAGTGCTGACCTGGCCCGCCACCGAAGCGCAAATCTTGGAAGCGATGAAACTCGTGCCCGATGATGTGGTGCAGATGATCACCGCCAGTGGCACGCCAGCCGAATGCAAAGCCAAAGTGCGCGAATATATGCGAGCCGGCGCGACCTGCCCCATCCTCTACCCGCTGGGGGACGATGTGCGCTTGATGATCGATACCTTTGCCGGGGGCTTTTCTGATTAGAGCGCGGAGAACGGCTCGTGAAAATCCTCTGCGTCAGCGATACCGAAATGCCACAGTTGCGCAGTGCTGTCAATTTGCGCCGCCAATACAAAGATATTGATATGGTCATCAGCTGCGGAGATATGCCGCCCGCTTATCTGGAATACATCACCAGCATCTTGCAAGTTCCGCTCTATTATGTGCGCGGTAACCACGACGAACGCTACCACGAAGAACCGCCCGGCGGCATCGACCTGCACCAGCAAGTCGTGCAATATCGCGGGCTGACCATGACGGGATTGGAGGGCTGTATCCGTTATAACAACGGTGAAATCCAATATAGCCAGGCACAGATGCATCGCATGGTACTAGGCTTGACGCCGAAAATCCTAGCGCATCGCTGGCTGCGCCGGCGCGGCATCGATCTCTTCGTTACGCATTCCCCAGCGCGCGAAATCCACGATGGCAAAGATGTCGCGCATCAGGGTTTCACCAGCTTCCTGAACTTCATGCGTTGGTTTCGTCCGCGTTATATGCTGCACGGGCATGTGCATACATGGGACCGGCGCAAGACCGTGCGCACGCAATACAATTCCACCTGCGTCATCAATATCAATCCATTTACCGTGCTGGAACTAAACCCGCTCTAGGTCGGGGCAGGAGGCGGGCATCGCATGTGGCAAGCCTATCATAGCGTAAGCAGCATAGACGAAGCGCTGGCTCTGCTCGCCGAACATGGGCGGGCGGCGCGTATCGTCGCTGGCGGCACGGACTTGATCATCGAACTGGAGCGCGGCCAACATCCGCAGCTGCAAATCATCATCGATATCACGCGCGTGCCGGGGCTGGACGACATCACGCTAGAAGACGGGCTGATCACGCTGGGACCGCTGGTCACGCACAATCATGTCGTGGGCAGCTCGCTCATCCGCGAACGCGTGGCACCCCTGGCGCAGGCATCCTGGGAAGTCGGCGCGCCGCAAATCCGCAATCGCGCCACCATCGCCGGCAATCTCATCACGGCTTCTCCAGCCAACGACACCATCACGCCACTGATTGCCCTAGGCGCAGAACTTACTTTGCAATCAAAGCGGGGCCAACGCCGGCTGCGGCTCGCAGATTTCTATAGCGGCTTCCGACAGACCGTTCTGCAAGCGGACGAGTTGCTGCGGGCGATTCATCTTCCCGCGCCGAGCGAGGACGAAAGCGGCATCTTCCTCAAGCTGGGATTGCGGCGGGCACAAGCCATCTCGGTGGTGGATGCGGCGGTCGTGGTAAAACGCCCTGCCGATGGCATCGTGTCGGAGGCGCGGATCGCCTTGGGCAGCGTTGCGCCCACCATCGTGCGCGTGCCTCCTGCTGAAGATTTCCTGCGCGGCAACCGACTGACGCCCGCGGTGATCGCCAAGGCTGCGCGCCTGGCCGGGGATGCTCCCACGCCGATCGACGATGTGCGTGGCAGCGCCGAATACCGCAGCGAGATGGTCAAAGTGCTGGTGGCGAAGGCCTTGCGCAGGCTGGCGGCGGATGAGTTCGACTCTGGCTTGCCCGCGCATCCACCGATGCTCTGGGGCGCGCAGGGCGGTCGTGTGGTCCGTGGACTGCCCGAGGCAATCGTGCACCAGCCCGATACGCCGATCGAGAGCCGCGTCAATGGAGTCGATGTGCGCATCACCAGCGGCCAACAGAAATCGCTGCTGCATTGGCTGCGCGATGATGTCAAGCTGCCGGGCAGCAAAGAAGGCTGCGCAGAAGGCGAATGCGGCGCTTGTACCGTTTTCTTGGACGATGTGGCGGTGATGGCTTGCATGGTGCATGCCCCGCGCGCGCATGGGGCAGATGTCGTAACCATAGAGGGCTTGCAAAATGGCGATGCTCTGCACCCAATCCAGCAGGCATTCATCGACGCTGCAGCAGTGCAATGCGGGTATTGTACGCCCGGCTTCCTGATGGCTGGGGCGAAGCTGCTGGACGAAATCCCCCAGCCCAATACCGAGCAGATCAATCTCAGCATCAGCGGCAACCTGTGTCGCTGCACAGGCTATTACAAGATCGTCGAAGCCTTCCGCCAAGCCAGCGCGCGCAAATTGCTAGCCGAACAAGGTTGATCCATGGACCGCACAGTGCCCAAGTCTGGCAACGATGATATTGAGCTTTACATGCGCACCTATTATTCGCTGCTGCGCTCCAGCGATGCCATCGCTATTGATACGCTGGTGGAGAGCCATGTGGCGATGACCTCATCGCTGCACGAAGGCGCCGGCTCCCCCGAGATCGACGCCTCGGCGCTTATGTACAGCGCGCTACGCCTGCCGCCTTGCATCATCGATGTCACGGATGTGCTGGTCGGCCAGTTGGAGCGGGGATTCGTCGCGGCCGGCTATCACGATATCGCCAGTTGGCAACGCGTCTATTCCACGGGCAGACGCCGCCGCACGCACTTTGATGGCAGCAGCGCCCTGGCTGTGTATATCGTCAGCCGCTCCGATATCGACGATCTCACGCCCATGCTCACTGCCTTTCAGATCGAGTGGAACAAGTTGCATACGCGCTTGCAAAACCAGACCTTGTGCGATCTGCTGAGGCGGCATGCCGAATGCAGCGACTTGCCCGATGACGACTTCGCCGCCCTGGCACAGGGCTTGACGATGGCGGTCAGCGATTTGCGCAGGCTGCAGCTGCTCTGGCAGAGCGACTTCGTAGCCAATCTGTTGCGCATCAGCCGCGGACGCAAGAGCATGACCTTGCGCTTGATAGCCGGTTCGCTGGCCGACTATCGGCGCGCCACCGCCGCGTGGTGGAACGAACTTTGCGATGAACTGGAAGAGGTGGGCATTGATCCTGGCGAACGGCCCGTGTATTTCGTCTCCAGCAACACGCATTCGCTCATCAACCTGCTAGCTGGTTTTGCGCGGCGCTATGAAGAAAGCTTGGTGCAGTACATCGAAAAATTTGAAAAAAGATCGTTGCTGACCGAGTACGAAGACATCAAAGAGAGTTATCACAAGAGCACCGATAACTTTTTGTATTTTGTGCTGCGCCAGTACCTTTCCGACACGGGCAGCGGCACGCGCAATGTCTTCGCTCGCGAAGAGCATCGTCTGGGTATGCATCGCTTGCCCAGTCGGCATGGCTTCGAAATGGAAACGCAGGTCATCGAGTTGGGCAAGCTCGAGGCGCAGTGGTTCGACCCGCGTCTGGGCGATGCCGGCGATTTGCAGCGGCTGCGATACAGCAATGCGCTCATCATCAATATCGACTACCCGCTGGGCATGTCGGCATACGAATTGCTCAGTCGGATTTCGCAAGGCGTGGGCAGGCTGGCCGGCGTCTATGTGATGGGCAAAGCCGCCACGCTGAACGGGCGCATCGGCGATATGATGATCCCCAATGTCATCCACGATGAACATTCTCAGAATACTTATCTGTTTCGTAATTGCTTCACCGCCCGCCATGTCCGCGCCCACATGCACCACGGCAATGTGCTGGACAACCAAAAAGCCGTCACGGTGCGCGGAACATTCTTGCAAAATCCCAATTATATGGATGTCTTTTACCGCGAGGGCTACACGGATATCGAAATGGAATGCGGTCCTTATCTGTCGGCGACATATGAAGCCTTCCGCCCGCAGCGTCATCCCATGAACGAGATCGTCAATTTGCACTCGGTCGAATTTGATATAGGCTTTTTGCACTATGCATCGGATAAACCGATGAAATCGGGCAAAAATCTGGGCGCGGGCAGCTTGAGTTATGGCGGTGTCGAGCCGACGTATGCCGCGGCCATTGCCATCTTGCGGCGCATCTTTCACAACGAAACTGAACAGATCGACACAAGCGATTTCGTAGCGCTCCCAACAGCCTAGAAACCACGAAAGGGCATGTCTCGTGCCAGCTGAAACAGAAATTGCCATCGGCGAATCGATCAAACGCATCGACGCGCGCGGCAAAGTAACCGGCGAAACCGCTTATCCCGGCGATATTGACATCGAGGGGCAATTGTGGATGCGCATCAAGTTCAGCGAGCGCGCCCATGCCCGCGTGATCGCTATTGATGTAGCCGCTGCCGAAGCGTTGCCGGGAGTCCTGCGCGTCTTCACCAGCCATGATGTGCCGGTCAATGAATATGGCTTGGTCATCAAAGACCAGCCGGTGCTCTGTGGTCCCGGTGGCGAGAAAGCCGGTGCCGATGTCGTCCGCTGCTATATGGATATGGAGGCGGTGGCTGCCGCCGAGACCGATGCCATCGCGCAGCAAGCCATTGAGCTGATCCAGGTGCAATACGAAGACCTGCCCGCCGTGTTTGCTGCCGAAGAGGCGATGCTGGCATCTGCGCCGCAACTGCACCCCGACAGCCCGGACAACCTGGTGGCGCGCTACCGCATCCGCCGGGGCGATATGACGGCTGGCTGGCTGGCGGCGGATGTCGTCGTCGAGGGAACATACGAAACGACCTGGCAGGAGCACGCCTACCTGCAGCCCGAAGCGGGACTGGCTTATATTGACGAAGCCGATCGCGTGACCGTCATCGTGGCCGGGCAATGGACGCACGAAGACCAGGAGCAAATCTATCATGCGTTGGACCTGCCGCCCGAGCAGGTGCGCGTCATTTATCCGGCGATTGGCGGGGCATTCGGCGGGCGCGAAGATATGTCCGTGCAGATTGTGCTGGCGCTGGCCGCCTGGAAGTTGCGGCGTCCGGTCAAGATCCAATGGAATCGCGAAGAATCCATCCTTTATCATCACAAGCGGCACCCGATCAAAGTGCGAGCGAAGTGGGGCGCGACCTGTGCTGGCCTGCTAACCGCCATGCACTGCGAAGTCATCGGCGATGCCGGCGCTTACAATTACACATCCAACAAGGTGCTGGGCAACGCGCATTTGACCGTCAGCGGCGCCTACGAAGTCGATAACATCCATATCGACACCTATGCCGTCTACACCAACAACATCCCTTCCGGGGCATTTCGCGGTTTCGGCGCTCCCCAGGCGCTGTTTGCAGCCGAAGGGCAGATGAATCGGTTGGCGGCGGCGCTGAATATGGATCCGCTGGAGATCCGCTTGAAGAACAGCATCGGCGAGGGCAGCATTGGCTCGGTGGGCACGCCATTCCCGCCCGGCGTCAGCATGCCACAAGTGTTTGCAGCCTGCGGCGAAGAATCGTGGTGGCATCAGGGTGATACGGGCTGGCAGCTGCAAGCGCCTGGCGACCCATCCGACAGCAGCAAACGGCGTGGACGCGGCTTGGCTGGCGGCTTCAAAAATGTCGGCTTCAGTTTCGGTTTCCCAGAGCATTGCTGGGCGGGTATTGAACTGCAGGGCAGCGCCGAGATCGAGCGCGTCATCTTGTACCATGCGGGCGCGGATGTGGGGCAGGGCGCGCACACGGCTTTGATGCAGATGGCGGCTGATGCGGTGGGCACGCCTTTCGAGCGTGTGCAGCTGGTCGCATCCGATACGGCGACATCCGGCTCATCGGGCAGCGCTTCGGCATCGCGGCTGACTTTCATGTCGGGCAATGCCATACGCGGCGCGGCTGAACTCGCCCTGCGCAAGTGGCAAGACGAAGAGCGCCCCGCCAAAGCCGAGTTCATGTATCATCCGCCAGAAACGACTTCTTTCGATCCCCAGACCGGTCATGCCACGCCCAACTTTGCGTATGGCTATGTCGCCGAAGCGGTCGAAGTCGAGGTAGATATTGAAACAGGCCAGGTGCAGCTGCTGGAAGTCGTCTGCGCCAACGATGTGGGCAGGGTCATCAACCGGCAGCAGCTTGAAGGGCAAATCGAAGGCGCGATCGTACAAGCCCAAGGCTATGCGCTGATGGAATACCTCGTCTCCCGCGACGGGCGCATTTTGAACCCGTATCTGTCGACTTATTTGATCCCGACCTCGCTGGATGTGCCGCCGCGCGTCAAGTCGGTCGTGCTGGAAGTTCCCGACCCGATCGGTCCCTGGGGGGCGCGTGGCATGGCAGAAATGCCCTTCTTGCCCCTGGCGCCCGCCATCGCCGCGGCGATATATGATGCGACCGGCGTCTGGATCGATTCGCAGCCTTTCACCGCCCAGAAGGTCGTAGCAGCCTTGCGAGCGGCCGCGATCGGCGAGGTCTAAACACGCCCACCAGCTCATTTCGTGTTATCATTGCGACTGTCTATGTTCGCACTTGCTGCGGAGAATCTTCAGCAGGGGGCAAGGCAGCGCATGCAGCTGCAGAAAGCATTTCAAGTTGTTCCGGGCGATGTCGTCGCTTTTATTGGCGCGGGCGGCAAGTCGTCGCTGCTGGTCGGGCTGGGCTATGAGCTGGCCGAGGCTGGCTGGCGCGTCCTGGCGACCACGACCTCGCAGCTGGCGACCGATCAGCTCTCGCTCTTTCCGCGCGTTATGTCCAGCCGCGTCGATGCGCGCGCTATCTCTCAAGCGCTGACCGAAGACCAGTTTGTGCTGCTGCATGCCGACATCCGCGCTGGCACAGTGTATGGTCCGCCGTTGTCGTGGACGCGCGACCTGCTGGACCGCGTCGATTCCGATATTGTGCTGGTCGAAGCCGATCATGCGGCCGGCTTGCCGTTCAAAGCCCCCTGCGCCGACGAGCCGCAAATCCCGCTGGAAACCTCGCTGGTGGTACCGGTGGCGTCTCTGAGCGCGCTGGGAGCGCCGCTGGATGAAGCGCATGTCTACAACCCGGCGGCGATGATCGATCGTTATGGCTTTGCGCGCAACTCGCCGGTGAAGTCGGCTTGGTTGGCGCAGGTGTTGCGTGACGAAACGCTGGGCTTGCGCGGCGTGCCCAAATCGGCGCGAGTCGTGGTGTATTTGAACCAGGTGCCGGCGCGTGGATATGCTCGCGGACGCGCCAGGATGATCGCGCGATTGTGTTTGCAAAACCCGCGCGTGCACGGCGTGGCCATGGGCTCGGTGCGCGGTGCCGAGCCAGTCGGAGAATTGCAGCGGGCTGTCGGCGCGATCGTGCTGGCGGAGGGCGATGCCGGCGGCGTTGCGCAGACGACCGAACAGCTAATGCGCTCGCGGATCGACCACATCCGAGTCGTCACCGGTGCCGGTGCCGCAGAAGTGCGCGCTGCTGTGAAGCCGCTGGGCGCGACGACCATTCATGACAGGCGCTATCGCCGTGGTGGCGCTGTCACTGCTCTGGACGCCGGATTCCGCGCGCTGCCAGCCCATGTCGCTGCGGCGCTGATCGTGCCGGCTCAGGGCAATTGCCTAACGCCGAAGCGCGTCTATCAACTGCTGACAGCTTATGCGCGTGGCGATGGCGAGTTTATCGCTGCGGGAGCTGCTCGGGGCGAAAGCGTATCGGCAGTCGTCGGCCGACGGCACTGGGCAGACATCACAGCGCTGCCACGCGCATCCAGCCTTGACGATGTCATCCAGCATTTCCATGACAGCATTGCCGTGCTCGACCAGCGGACCGGGTTTGCCGTGCCCAATGGCGAGGACTTGGCAACTGATCAGCTTTCGGTTTGGTCGCAGAGTCCTTAGCTGTCTAGCTGATCGAGCAATTCTTGCAGCATATCGTGCGACCGGATGCTGCTATTGGTGGCCGTGTCGAGTTGCAGGCGCAGCGTGGCTGGCCGGCGATCAATATGCCCGCTGGCTTCTTCGCGCATTTTGTCAAAGAAGCGCATGGGTGTAATCACGATCAGCACTTCGTAGGGCTGCACCGTATACTCGGGCGGGGGTGCATACACATAGCTGGCGCTTTTGGCTCTGCGTATGCCGATCACGCCAGCCTGGTAGCGCTCGGCCAATGACAGCTGCTGTAGCGTCTTGCCGATCCAAGGCGAATCGCCTTCCATATAAAACTCCGCCGTTTCCAGTTGCGTCAACTCGTTGTAGAGCACATGCTGCAGGAATTCGGCGATCTCGGGACGGGTCGTCGATAGCAGCACAAATTGCGCGGCGACATGGAAAGGGCTGACGACCCGATCCGCGCCCGATCGTCGCAGCTTCTCGATCATGTCGTCGGTCGTGGCTGTCACCGAAACCAACAGCGACTTGCTGATGCTGCGCGATGACAGCACGGTCAAGACGGCCGCAGCCCGGTCACGCATAGAAATCATAATGGCTTGGGCGCGTTGAACGCCCGCTTTGTTCAGAATATGATCGCGGGTGGAATCGCCCAAAATGACGCGAAAGCCACGCGCTCGCCAGTCTTCGGCCAATGTCGCATCGTTGGTAAGCAAGACAAATGGACGCGCCGGATCCAGAAAGCGAACGGCGCTTTCGATGATGTTGTCATCGCCGCAGATGACAAAGTGCTTCACCATGTCTTCTACGGCTCTTTCGCCCTCCTCGAGGCTGAAAACATGATCCAGCTGCTTCGACTCACGCGATTGCACAAGTCGCTGAAAGGTGGCGAAGCGCATTTCATTTCTGCCCTGTGGCTGGCACTTGCCCTGCAAAAGCGGGATCATTGGTCCTGGTGCCACGCATAGCAAGATTTCATCTTCTTTTAAGACGCGGTCGCTGTCTGGGGAATGCAAAAAGCCAGCCGTCTCCAGCCGGATGCCAATGACGCCCGCATCGTATTTCTCAGCCAGCTGTAAATCGCTGATGCGCTTGCCGATCCAGGGCGAGTTGGCTTCCAATTCCAATTGCGTGATCTGGTGCTGCGTTTCTTGATCAAAGAGGATGCTATTGAAGAAGCCGTTGACAGCCGGGCGCAGGGTGGCGCTGTTGAGAAACTGCGAGGCGACTTCGTAGGGCGCAAGCACAACATTTGCACCGGCTTTGATCATCTTCAGCTTCAGCAGCTCTTCGACCGCGGCGGCGGTGATGTAAAGGCGGGAATTCAAGTTGCGCGCGCTCAAGACGGTGAGCAAGTTTTCGGCATCTTGATTGAGCATCACCATGAGCGCGCGGGCACGGGCGACTCCAGCCGCTAGCAGCATATCGTCGTCGGTCGGGTCGCCGTCGATGACGAGGATGCCGGCGCTGCGCAGGTGTTCGGCATAGTCGCTGTCTTCGGTAACCACCACGATGAGATCGAGCAGGGTGGTTTGGTCATGAAAGAACTTCAGATAAAGCGAAAAAATCTTGTGCACGAGGCTGCGCAATCCGCGCCCGCCACCAGGAATGCGCCGCAGCCGGCTTTCGATGGGCTGAAAGCGGTTGTCATGAAATTGCTTGCGGCGGATGCGAGCGCCATTCAGCACATAGCCGATCGTCTTGTCGACCATTTCGCCGCTTCCGCAAATGATATAATGCCGGCTTAGCTTGCCAATCTTGAGCCGGTTGCGCATCTTGCGGCGGCGCGCCGTGGCTTCGGCGCTGAAGAGCAGGGCGAATGACGATGACAGAAAGAAGGCCAGCGCGCTGAGACCAGTAAAGACAAGCGCCAGCGTGAACAATCGGCCCAGCGGTGTCGTGGGCACGATATCGCCAAAACCGATTGTCGTCAGCGTGATGATCGTCAGATAGATCGCCTCGAACCAAGGTTTGCCTTCGATCAATACATAACCGATTATGCCAACTGGTATGACGATCAGGATCAAAATGGCGGCTGCGCGGAATTGCCTGCGGATATCGTTCAAGCGTCAATCCCATCCTGTGTGAGCAAAGCGGGGCAAGGCAAACGCCACAGAAGGTCGCCGAGCGGCATCGGTCGGTTGCTCAAACGCCTTTCGCAGCTTGCCACTACGCCAATTATACCGAGAACCAGCAGCCTGTGCTATCATGGCGCTGTGCCAAGGGGCGAATCATGTATACAAATGAAGATTTCCAGCGGGCTGCCGATGTCATCCGCGACCGCCTGACGCAACAGCCGCAGATTGGCATGGTGCTGGGCTCGGGTCTAGGCAAACTGGCGGACGAACTGGCTGCGCGCACCGTCATCCCCTATTCGGCGATCCCAGGCTGGCCAGCTTCGACCGTGCATGGGCATCAGGGCAATCTCGTCATCGGCGGGCTGGAAGGCCAGGTCGTTGCCGTCATGCAAGGCCGCGCCCATTTCTACGAAGGCTACAGCATGCAGCAGGTGAGCTTCCCGATCCGCGTGATGAAGGCGCTGGGCTTGCACACGGTCATCTTGACCAACGCGGCTGGCGGTATCAACAAGCAATACGCCGTGGGCGACCTGATGCTGCTGGAAGACCACATCAACCTGCCGGGCATGGTGGGGGCAAATCCGTTGATGGGTCCCAATGACGATTCGCTAGGCTTGCGTTTTGTTGGCTTGGCGCAGGCCTATGACCGCCCTTTGAGGGTGCGCGCTCTGCAGGTGGCGGCCCGGCATGGCATCCCCTTGCACAGTGGCGTATATTGTTCACTTTCCGGACCTGCATTCGAGACGCCCGCCGAGATCCGCATGCTGCGGGGCTGGGGCGCTGACGCAGTGGGCATGTCGACCACGCACGAGGTGCTGGTTGCGCGGCATGCGAGTCTGCGCGTGCTGGCATTTTCGGGAATCACCAACTGCGCTATCGACCTGGTCGATACCGATTTGGAAACCAATCACGAAGAAGTGTTAGAAGCGGGCGAGATTATCGTGCCGCGGCTCACCACCATCCTGAAGGGCGTGCTGAACGACTTTCCGACATGATCGGCTTTGTTGCGCTTATTGATCAAGCTGCCATCGGCATCTATTTTCTGCTGGCGGCAGGCATCTTGTTGGCGCTGCGCCGAGTGCTTGTCCATGGTACAGAGCTGCGTTCGTCTTACTTCGAGCTGGAGCGGGACCTGGCGCGATATCGCCGACAAAATGCGCTCACCGTGGCCATCGTGCTTTTGGAACTCGCCATCATCGTGGCTGGCGTACAAGCGGTGATCGTGCCCGAATTGCTGCGCGACCAGCAGATTGATGCGCTGATCGCCGAAGCAGCTGCCGATGACGACATTTTCGAGACGCCGGTGCCTGGCCAACCCGCTGCGAATCTGGGCATTGAACCTGTGCCCCTGCCGCGCTCGGCCGATCTGGCCGCTCAGATTCGCGCCACACCGCTGCCGACGCCCACGCCTGTCGGCACGCTCATCCCCGCCGACCCGCCGATCGGCTGCGACTCCCCGCAAGCCCAGCTGCAAGTGCCCGGCAATGGCATGCGCGTCTTCCAGCCGATTCCGGTGGTTGGCACGCTTTACGCCGATCAGTTTTCTTATGCCACGCTGGAAATCAGCGGCGCAAGCACGCTGGGGGCTTTTCAAGTCATTGGCGACCAAGCTGTGGAAGTGCGAGAGCGCGCGGAGTTCAGCCAATTTGTGCCGGCCGGTTATGAACCTGGCGAGTATCAGTTTCGTCTGATGGTCTTTGATATCACCAACACCCTGCAGGCGCATTGCCTGGTGCACATTTACATCAGCGAACCTGTGCCGACCAGCACGCCGGCGCGCTAAAAGCTGTCCGATTGCAAGCGCCGCGCCACCCGCCGCCGCAAGCGCCGCAGCCGGGCAATGCGATACTGCACATGCCGCTGTTGGCGCTTGATCAGCGAGCCGTGCTGTTCGCTGGGTTTGGGCACACCCCAGCGGATGATCATGGACGCCCAGGTCAAGCCGCCGCCGAAGCCGACCAGCGCAATATGATCGCGGTTGTGTATGCGCCGCTGTTCGATGGCTTCGCACAGGGCGATCGGGATCGAGGCTGCTGAGGTGTTGCCATATTGCTCGACATTGCTCATGAACTTGGCGATATCGATGCCCAGCTTGCGAGCCGCCGCCTGCAATATGCGCCGATTGGCTTGATGCGGGATGACCAGGTCGATGTCCTCGACCTTGACCCGCGCCAGCCGACAAGCTTGTTCGATGCTCTCGCTGACGACGCGCGTGGCAAACTTGAACACTTCCCCGCCCGCCATGCTGATCTTGTAGAACTGATTGCCGTTGGCGCCGGCCGGCGAATCCTTGGCATCGATGCTGCCCACGCTGGGGATAGCCAGCAAATCTGCACCAGCGCCATCGGAGCGGAGGACACTGGACAGCACGCCGCCCGGCGTATCGCTGGCGCGCAAAACGACTGCTCCCGCGCCATCGCCGAACAGAATGCAGGTGCTGCGGTCGGTCCAGTCGATGATGCGGCTCATGGTTTCCGAGCCGATCACCAGAGCCGCGTCGATCGAACCAGCGCGAATCGAATCGGCTGCCAGCTGAAGGCCATACACAAAGCCCGAGCAGGCTGCGCTCAAATCAAATGCGCCGGCCTCGCTCGCATTCAGCCAATCTTGCACCTGGCTGGCTGTGCTGGGGAAGATATTCTCGGCTGTCGAGGTCGCGACGATGATCAGATCGAGGTCGGTGGGCAGGATATCCGCGACTTCCAGCGCCTGCCGCGCCGCATTGTAGGCCAGGGTGGCTGTCGATTCGGCTTCATGCGCGATGTAACGCTGGCGGATGCCGGTACGCGTGAAAATCCAGTCGTCGTTGGTTTCTACGAAAGCGGCGATATCGTCATTGGTCATGACTTTCTCGGGCACCGCCTTGCCCCAGCCGATGACATGGGCGTAGCGGGCTGCCGCAGCTTCTGCGCCGGGCGGGCTAGACTGCGCCATTGTGAGCGTGTTCGCCGAAGATTAGCACGGCATTGTGCCCGCCAAAGCCGAATGCGTTGGACATTGCGCGGCGCACCTCGTGCTTAATGCCCGCATTGGGCACATAGTTCAAGTCGCAGCTGGGGTCGGCTGTGTGTAAATGTATGGTCGGTGGAATGAAATTCTCGCGAATGGCCATGATGGAAAAAACTGCTTCGATGGCCGAGCCACCCCCTAGCAAATGCCCGGTCATGGATTTGGTCGAGCTCACCGGGATTTCGTAGACGCGTTCGCCCAGGGCGCGTTTCAGAGCGTTCGTTTCGGCTGTATCATTCAGGGGCGTGCTGGTGCCGTGGGCGTTGATATAGTCGATGTCGTCGCCGCTTATCCCGGCATCGCGCATGGCAAATTCGACCGCCTTGGCCGCGCCTTCGCCACTTTCCATGGGCGCTGTGATGTGATGCGCATCCGAGGTGTGGCCATAGCCCAGCAGCTCGGCATAGATCTTCGCGCCTCGTTCGCGGGCGAATGTCAGTTCTTCCAGGACCAGCACGCCCGCGCCTTCGCCCGGCACAAAGCCATCGCGCTGCAGGTCAAAGGGGCGTGAGGCGGTCTCGCGATCGTTGTTGCGGCTCAGCGCCGTCATATTGTTGAAGCCGGCCACGCACAGCGGAACGATAGCCGCTTCCGATGCGCCGGCAATCATGGCTTTGGCATCGCCGCGGCGGATGATGTGCATGGCTTCGCCGATGGCATTGTTGCCCGATGCGCA
>DAOUJB010000584.1:0-2950 GCA_034423155.1 Anaerolineae bacterium
CACAAGTTCAAGTGGCACGAAGCCCTCATCCAGCTTTCGCTATTCGCGTGTGGCTTGCTGTCGATCTTCACGACCATCGGCATCATCCTGGTGCTGGGCAACGAGTCGATCTCATTCTTCACGCGCGACCAGTGGGTCAATTCCAACCGCGCCATCCTCGGCGACATGGATGAAAGCGCCACCAGCGTGCGCATCCAGCCCGGCAAAGCCCTCGAGGCGGTCGCGGAAAGCGGCGTCATCCGCATCGGGCAAGAAGTCATGGAGATCAGCGAGTTATACGACAACCATGTCGATATCGCGGTCTTGGGCACGGGTGGCGGCTTCGATCGCTTTTGCGCAAGCGACGCCGCACTGGTTGAAGCGGGGCTGCAGCGTCCGCAGATCGTCAATGCCAGCCGTCCCATCAATTCCAGCGAAGAGACCGCCTGCGCCGAGGTGGGAATCGCGCCTTTTGGATTCCGCGTCGGCACCGATGCGCTGGCGATCACAGTCAGCACCGACAACGATTTCATCAGCGAGCTGACATTCGCCGAGCTGCGGCAGATTTTTGGCGAGGCAGAGCGCTGGTCGGATGTGCGCCCCGAATATCCCGACGAGCCGATCCAGTTGGTCATCCCCGGCACCAACAGCGGCACATTCGACTTTTTTGTAGAAGCCGTATTTGATCATGAAACCGAGCCGATCTTGGCGCGCCAGCCCATCATGTCCGAGAACGACAACCAGTTGGTCGGCAGCATCAAGCGCAATCCCTATGCGATCGGCTTTTTTGGATATGCCTATTATCTCGCCAGCGCCGACGACCTGCGCATGCTGTCGCTGGATGGCATTGCGCCCTCGGCCAGCACGGTCGAAGCTGGCAGCTATGCGCTCTCGCGCCCGCTTTTGCTTTACAGCGATGCGGATATCATGCGCGCAGATCCGCAAGTAGCTGAGTTCATCAGTTATTACCTCGCCAATGTGAACTCGGTCATCGTCGATGTCGGCTACTTTCAGGCTTCGGTGGAGGCGATGGCTGCGGCGCGCAATCAGTGGATCCGCGCGACCGGGGCATCGACAGCCCCGCCCATCGACCCGTCCGCTGTCTCTGGCGAACTGAACATGGCTGGCAGCTCGACCGTCTATCCGCTATCACAGCGCATCGCCGAGCTGTTCACAGACGAGGGCTACCTGCCACAGATGATAGTGCGGCGCGGCCTTCGCGGCGAAAATACCGTCTCGCCCCACAGCGCTGGCCTGGCTGTCGAATACAACGACCAGCCCACGCTCATCGAGTTCTTCACCAATACCAGTTGGATCCCCGCTATCGGTGAATTCGGCGTCATTCCGCTGATCAACGCCACCTTGATGACCAGCACGATCGCCATGTTGGTCGCCTTGCCACTGGGCATCGGCGCAGCTGTCTATCTGAGTGAATATGCCTCGCCACGCGTGCGCAGTACGCTCAAGCCGGTGCTGGAGATCCTGGCGGGCATCCCGACAGTGGTCTATGGCTACTTCGCGCTGACATTCATGACGCCTTTGCTGCGGGCGCTCTTTGGCGTGGAGGTGGTCAATATCTACAACACCGGCTCGGCGGGCATCGTGGTGGGCATTTTGATCATCCCGTTGATCAGCTCGATGAGCGAAGACGCGCTGCATGCTGTGCCGCAAGCCCTGCGCGAAGCTTCGTATGGCTTGGGCGCGACCAAGTTGGAGACAGTCATCCAGGTGGTGATGCCAGCGGCGCTCAGTGGCATATTGGCGGCTTTCATCGTGGCGGTTTCGCGGGCTATCGGCGAGACGATGATCGTGGCGATAGCGGCGGGCGCGGGACCCAACTTCAGCTTCAACCCGTTTGACTCGGCCGAGACCATGACCGGGCACATCGCGCGCATCAGCGGCGGCGACCTCAGCTATGACAGCATTGATTACAACAGCATCTTTGCCATCGGCTTGACGCTATTTGTCATGACCTTCGTGCTCAATGTGCTCAGCCGCGTCATTATCAGCCGCTTCCGCGAGGCTTACTAATGGCTGCCCACGACCATCCCCCCGCCGCCGAAGAGACATTTGGCGAAAAGACCAAGCACTACATGCCCAGCGACAACGCCTTCTTTCAGCGGCTGGAAAAGCGGCATCAGCGCGGGCGGCTTGGGCGGCTCTTCAACCTGTTTTCTGTGTCTGTGGCTGGCCTGGCGTTGATTGCGTTGTTTTTGAATGTCGCCAACGAAGCTTTTGGCACCATCGGCGTCGTCAACACCATCGAACCAGCCGCGCTGACCGGCGGGCGTCCGCTGGAATCGCTGAACAATGAGGAACTGGCGGATATCTTGCTGGAGCATGTCGGCAGACGGCTGCGCGTGCTCATCCGCGATACCATCAGCCAGGTGCCCAACGAAGTCTTCACCAAAGCCAGCGTGGCAGAAATCGTCGGCGACCCTGCTGTTGACCCGGCAATCGCGGACGAACTGCTGAAAAGCATCAGCCGCGAAGATCAGGCTGCCTTGCTGGCAAAGTATGCCGAAAACACCACGCTGCGGCGGCTGACGCTGGAAGAAGTTGTCGAGCAGCAGGTCATCGCCAGCTTCACCCTCAGCGACACGATCTTCAACTTCGAGGCCATCAAGGCGCAGATCGAAGGACCTATCCTGGACGATTACAAGAAACGCGAGCGGCTGGACGAAGCCAAAGTGACTGTCATCCGCTTCTACAGCTGGCTGGACGGCGAGTTCTTGACCACGCCCATGTCGAGCGTGCCGGCGCTGGCCGGCGTTCGCACGGCGCTGATTGGCTCGGCTGGCTTGATGATTGTGGTGGTGCTGGTGGCGCTGCCCATCGGCGTTGGATCGGCCATCTACCTGGAAGAATACGCGCATCACGGCTTTGTCAACCGCCTCATCGAGACGAATGTGCGCAACCTGGCTGGCGTGCCCTCCATCATTTACGGCATGCTGGGCTTGGCGATCTTCGT
>DAOUJB010000585.1:0-2677 GCA_034423155.1 Anaerolineae bacterium
GCTCGCGGACGACATGGACGCCGATGGAGATGGCGCGCCAGAATGGCAAACGGAGCGGCAGTCGGGTTATGTGGCTTTTCCGACTTTTGGATCGGGGCGCGGCTGGGCGCAGGGCGCGGATATTCGCCTGCTAGAAACGCCCGAATTGCTCGGTTATTTGATCTCGGAAGCTGCTGCCTTGTGCCAACTGGCGCAGGTCCTGGACGATGCCGAGGCGCAGGCGATTCATACGCAACAGCTCAATAAGCTGGAAGCCTTGCTGGAAGAATTCTGGGTGGGCAGGCGCTATGGTTACCGCGACCGCGACACCCATGCTCACAGCGCTGGGATCGAACTGCTGCGGGGTGGCGCAGGCGACGAGCGGCATCTCATCAACGAGACATTTTCAACGCCCACGCGGGTGATTGTGCGCATCGTCGGCGGCGTCAGCCAGATTCCGCGCATCCGTCTCACGCTCGTGGGCCAAGACGAAGACGGCGCGCCACGCACGATCGAGGCGGATGTCGATGATTTTCGTTGGCAAAACCGACAAGGCGTATTCACCGCTCCCCAGCCGCTTTCCGCATTGCACAGCCTGGAAGTTGCTGGTCTGAGTCGCGTATACAAAGTCTACGCCAGCACAATCGACAGCAGCCGGCTGGATATCAATGCGCTGATGCCTTTGTGGACCGGTCGCCTGCCGAAGCAGCGGTCCGAAGCCTTGGTCGCTTTGGCGCTGGACGAGGCGCACTTCCTGCGGCCCAATGGCTTGACGATGATAAGCGCCAGCGACCCGGACTTCGACCCATCCAATGCGCGCGGCGGCGGTGGCATCTGGATGTTCTGGCAGGCGTTGCTTGGCGAAGGCATGCTGGCAGTTGGCTTCCGCGCCGAATCCACCGACCTGTTGCAGCGGACTCTGACATTTCTAGCGCGCGTGCTGGAACGCGAAGGCAAGCTGTCGCAGTTTTATCATGCCGATGAGATTCAAGGCTTTGGCGAAGCGCATCATATCGCTGGCATCGCTCCGCTGAAGTGGCTGAGCGATGTGCTGGGCGTACAGATTCGCAACGCGGAATCGGTGCTGGTCGGCGGCGAATTCAGCTGGGGCGCGTCGGTTCGCATCGAGCAGCATGGCGTCATCGTGCAGCGCAGCGCAAACGGCATTGAGATCGACTTTCCATCTGGCCACAGCGAAAAACTCCCTGCCAACGCGCCATTGCAGATGGTTGCAGACCCCAGGCCTGCCACAGCCGAAACTGACGAGGCGCCCGCCCTCGCCGCTCCAGCTGTGCCCGCCGACCCCGACCGCGGCACTGTCGTCATTGAAGTCGACGATAGCGATGACGAGGACTAGGGCGCAATGATGCGCATGCGGGCGCGCAGACCAAAATATCGGGATGACCGCGAAGTCCCGGCTACGCCCATGCAGTGGCGGCGACTGTTGTCCTACTTGGCGAGCTACAAGCTGCGTCTGCTGGCGGCGTCTGTCGGCTTAATTTTCGCATCGGCGCTGAGCCTGGTCTTCCCAGCAGTGATCCAGCAAGTGGTCGATTCGGTCTTCACCGATGCGGATGTGTCGCTGCTGGACATCATCACGCTGGCGCTGCTGGGCGTTTTCCTGCTGCGGTCGCTGGCGAGCTTCGTCCAGACTTACCACATGAATTATGTCGGCGAAAAGATCGTTGTCGACTTGCGCTGCCAGCTTTATGCGCACTTGCAGACTCTGTCGCTGCGCTATTATGCCGACCGACGAGTGGGCGAGCTGATCAGCCGTCTGTCGTCCGATGTGACGGTCGTGCGCACGGTGCTGACCGGCAATATCGCCACCGTTTTGCAGCAAGCGCTGACGCTGATAGGCGCGGTGGTCGTCATGTTCTGGCTCAACTGGCGGCTGACGCTGTTCATCATCGTGATGATGCCGCTGGTTGTGATTGTGGGAACTGTGTTAGGCAGGGCGATACAACGAACCAGCACGCGCGTGCAAGACGAGATCGCCGGCGCGACGGTCGTGGCCGAAGAAGTCTTCCAGAACATCCGCGAAGTCAAGAGCTTCGTCCGCGAGCAATACGAGATCAGTCGTTTCAATAGCGCGATAGATGTGGCTTTTCGCGCCGCGGTCAGGCTGCTGACGGTGCGCTCGGTTTTTGGACCCATCATCGCCTTCATCGCTTTTTCGGGCTTGTCGCTGATCCTGTGGTTCGGCGGTCGCGAGGTGCTGGACGGGCGGCTGACAGCGGGCGAGTTGATCGCCTTTTTGATATATGGCTTGACGGTGGCGGGCAGCTTCGCGGGCGTCATCAGCGTATATTCACAATTGCAAGAAGCGCTGGGAGCAACCAAGCGCGTCTTCGAGATCCTGGATACGCAGCCGGATGTGCGAGACGCACCGGGTGCCCGAAAAATGGCGCAGGTCCGCGGCGAGATCGCCTTGCGCGGCGTGACTTTCGCCTACGAGTCCGAACAGGCTGTCCTGTGCGATATCGACCTGGAGATTGCGGCGGGCGAGATCATCGCCCTGGTCGGACCCAGCGGCGCGGGCAAAAGCACGCTATTCAACCTGATTCCGCGCTTCTATGATCCGGACGAGGGCGCGATCCTGGTCGATGGCGTGGACATCCGCCGAGTCACCCAGGGCAGCCTGCGCGAACAGATCGGCATCGTCCCGCAAGAGACGCTGCTCTTCGGCGGCAGCATC
>DAOUJB010000586.1:0-1506 GCA_034423155.1 Anaerolineae bacterium
GCGGCTACAAGTACCCCATTCGCGATGGCATCCCCGTCATGCTGGTTGATGTCGGCAAAAAATGGCAAAGCGCCGCCGAAGCCGACCTGCCCGTGCCACCGCCCGGCGACTAAGATCGTCTAGGCGGCTTTTGCCTGCCTCGTCACAATCTCCAGCGATGCGCCGTCCGCGCTGGCATCCAACCAGACCGCATCGCCCTCGCCGACCTGCCCATTCAGCAAAGCCAACGCCAGCGGATCGCTCACCAGGCGCTGTATGGCTCGCTTGAGCGGACGAGCGCCATAAACTGGATCCCAACCCACGTCTGCCAGCAGCGCCAGGGCATCTGCGCTCAGCTCGAGTTCAATGCGCCGGTCGGCCAGCGCGCCCCGCAGACGAGCCAGTTGCAGCTCGGCGATGCGACCGATGTGCTCGCGCGTCAAGCTGTGGAAGATGATGACCTCGTCCAGCCGATTGAGAAACTCGGGACGAAAATGCCTGTCGAGTTCGCGCAAGATGGCGCTGCGCTGTCTGTCGTCGCCGCTCAGTTGCTTGATCAACGCGCTGCCCACATTGCTGGTCATGATGATGAGGCTGTTGCTGAAGTTGACCGTGCGCCCCTGCCCATCGGTCAGCCGACCTTCGTCGAAGACCTGCAGAAAGGTGTTGAAGACATCGGGATGCGCTTTTTCGATCTCGTCCAGCAACAGCACGCTATACGGTCTGCGGCGCACCGCTTCGGTTAGCTGTCCGCCTTCTTCGTATCCGACATAGCCGGGCGGCGCGCCAATGAGGCGGGCGATGCTGTGTTTTTCGCCATACTCGCTCATGTCAATGCGCACCATGGCTGCTTCGTCATCGAAGAGAAAGTGCGCCAGCGAACGCGCCATTTCTGTCTTGCCGACGCCGGTTGGACCCAAAAACAGGAAGGCGCCAATAGGACGGCTGGCATCGTTCA
This sequence comes from Anaerolineae bacterium, assembly GCA_034423155.1. Lineage (GTDB taxonomy): Bacteria > Chloroflexota > Anaerolineae > Aggregatilineales > Phototrophicaceae > UBA6055. The sequence goes on from DAOUJB010000586.1 coordinate 938, forward strand.
AGCCAGCGCGACTGCGGCGAACCGCGGCGGAAACAGCCCGCACGGCATCGGCTTGTCCGACCACGCGCTCGTGCAGGTGCGCTTCCATGCGCAACAGCTTCTCGACCTCGCCTTCCAGCATGCGCGCGACTGGCACGCCCGTCCAGCGGCTGACGATCGCGGCGACCTCATCGGCATCCACTTCTTCCTTGAGCATCAATGTGCCGGCCTGGCGCATCTCGTTGATTGTCGCCTCGCGCTCGTGCAGCGATCTCTCCAGCGCGGGCAACTCGCCATAACGCAATCGCGCTGCGCTTTCGAGGTCGTTGCGGCGTTCTGCGCCTTCCAGTTGCAGCCGCGCTTCGTCCAGTTGCGCCTTGACCTGCGAAAGGCCTTCGATGGCGTCTTTTGAGTGCTGCCAGACTGCTAGCAGGCTAGAAAGCGATTCGCGCACATCGGCCAGCTCGCCTTCGAGGTCGTCGAGCCGCTGTTGCGATGCCGCGTCTTTTTCTTTACTTAAGGCGGCGCGTTCGATTTCCAGTTGCATGATCTGCCGTTCCACCTGGTCGAGCTGGGCGGGCTTGCTGTCG
>DAOUJB010000587.1:0-14246 GCA_034423155.1 Anaerolineae bacterium
CCGATTGCAGCTGGTTGTAGACCATGGCGATGCCGCGCATGGGGCGGAAGAAGTTCATGATATAGACGACAAATGCCGCGATCACGCCCACCGACACGGCATCTTGCAGCGCCAGCCAGCCACCCAACAGCGCCGTCGCCGCCACAGTCAAGATCATCATCGTGGTGAACATCGGTCCCAATGCAGCCGTGATGAAAACCGCGCGGATGCCGACTTTTCGGTAAGCGTGGCTGGCCTCCTGGAATTGAGCGATGGCTGCCCCTTCCTGGGCATAGGCTTGCACAGCGCGGATGCCCGTGATGTTTTCTTCCATCACCGCGTTCAGCCAACCCAAATTCTTCTGCATACCGCGGAAAGCCCGGCGCGTTCGTTCTGTCACCAGCTTGGTGATGAAGAGCATGGCGGGCAGGATGATCAGCGTGCCGGCCGCCAGCGGCAGGTTCAACAGCAGCATCGCCACCATGATCCCGCCCAGCGACAAAATGTTGGTGGTGAACTGAATCAGCCCGTTGGACAAAATCTGGTTGATGGCCTCGCTGTCGTTGGCGATGCGGCTCATCAGATCGCCCACGCGGTGCCGGTCGTGATAATCCATGGAAAGCGCTTGAAAATGGCGGAACAAGGCCGCCCGGATATCCGCCACAAAGTGCTGCCCGACGCGGATCATGATGATGCCGTGCGCAGCCGTGAAAATGCCCTGCAGCACATATACCGCCGCCATCAGCGCCACCATCAGCGCCAGTCCGTCGATATCGTCGTGCAAGACATAGGCGTCGATCGCCCGCCCCAGCAGCGCCGGACCAGCCAGCCCCAGCACAGTCGCCACCACAACCAGCGCCGCCACCAGCACCAGCCGCGCATGATAGGGCTGCAAATAATCGGCCAGCCGCCGCAATGTGCCGCGCCGGTCTCTGGCTTTTTCGCCCGTGGGCCGCCCGCCACCATGCCCGCCGACAAAGCGTGGGCGACTACTTTGATTAGTCATGCCAGGTTTTTGCCACCGAGTACACCGAGATCTTCATCCTTTTACCACCGAGTACACCGAGGTTATATTGAGGACACAGAGAAGTTCTTATACGCTAATTCGTCTTATGCCAGACTTTAGCCGCGTGACATTGAAGTTTATCAGCAGTCCTCGCCTGAGGCTGGATGCCTTCAGGTAGGAAATGACCTGAGCCTCATGCACAGGCAATAGTTCACTGACCGCCTTTAGCTCGACAATTGCTTGGCTTTCTACGACCAGGTCAGCCACGAGATCTCCGACATCTTCACCTAGATACTTTACGCGGAATCGCTTCTGTCGCTCAAATTAGATTCCGCGGCGCCGAAATTCCAGGCAGAGCGCATTTTCATAGACTTTTTCGACTAGCCCCGGCCCCAACGCAGTGTGCACCTTATAAGCCGCGCCATTAATCCGATATGTCAGTTCATCGTGTTCATAATGTCGTACCATTCTCTGATTACGCGTTCGCTCGCCCATAGAACCACCCTCGGTGCACTCCTCTAACTCGGTGCCCTCGGTGGTAAAAGTGAAGAATGTCCCTCATTTCAGTGCCTCTGTGGCAATCAGCGGGCGAGTCACCGCCTCGCCCCTACGGTGCACCATTGTTGCCCAGCTGCGACTCATAGATCTCGCGGTATATGGGTCCATGGGCCAGCAGTTCGTGATGCGTGCCGCGTTCGGCGATTACCCCATTGTCCAGCACGAAGATCTGGTCTGCGCCCAGCACGCTGGTGATGCGCTGCGCAATGATGAAGGTCGTGCAGGTCGCAGACAATTTCGCCAGCGCCGCCTGAATCTTGTATTCCGTTTCCATATCGACTGCGCTGGTGCTGTCGTCAAATACCAAGATGCCCGGCTTGATCAACAGAGCGCGGGCGATGGCGAGTCGTTGCTTTTGCCCGCCACTTAGGTTCGCGCCGCCGGCTTCGACCACGCTGTCATAGCCTTGGGGCATGCCTGTGATAAAGCCGTGAGCTTGTGCCGCCTGCGCCGCCGCGACCACATCGTCAAGCGTCGCTGTCGGCGCGCCATACGCGATATTTTCGCGCACGCTGCCGCTGAACAAGATCGTCTCTTGCAAGACCATGCCGATCTGCCCGCGCAGCGATTGCGCATCCCACTCGCGCACATTCACGCCATCCACCAGCACCGCGCCAGCATTGACATCATAGAATCGCGGGATCAGGTTCACCAGCGTGCTCTTGCCAGCGCCGGTCGCCCCCAGCAGCGCGATCTGCTGACCCGGCTGGACGCTGAAGCTGACTCCCTGCAGCACATCATCGCCGCTGACTGGTCCCGAGCCATTGGATGATTCAGTTGCGCGCCGGCTGTAATGAAAAGACACATTGTCAAAGGTCACCTGCCCGCGGATTTGCTGGGCACGGTGGGGGCGAGCGGGGACTTGCAAGCGCGGTGGCGTATCCAGCACTTCCATGACTCGCTCGGCCGAGGCTTCTGCGCGCGCCGCCATCATCAGCAAATTGCCCAAAAACAGCAGCGGACTCATCCCGATCATCAGATAATTGTTGAAGGCGATCAGCTCGCCGATAGTCAGTCGGTCGCCCAGCACCGACAAGCCGCCAAACCACAGCACGGCGACCGTGCCCACATTGGTCAGCACTTGCAGCACGGGCATCGCCACCGCCATCAGCACGCCCACCTCGATATTGCGCTCGCGGTAATCGCTGTTGCTGGCAGCAAATTGCTCGATCTCGAAGCGGCCGCGCACGAATGCCTTGACAACCTGGATGCCAGCCAGATTTTCTTGCACCAGCGTATTCAGCGCGCCCAATTTCTGCTGCACATGGCCGAAAAGCTGTGTCGCTTTCATCATCAAGTAGCGGATGAACACCGCCGACAAACCCGCCACCGCGAACATGATCAGCGACAATTGCCAATCGGTGAGCAAGAGCATGATGATGCTGCCGACAATCATCAGCAGCACGCGTAGCAACAGCGCCAAACCCGCGCTGGAAAACATGTGCACGACATCGACATCGCTGGAAACGCGCGTCATCAAGCGCCCGGTTTGCATCTGGTCGAGGTTGGCGAAAGACAGCGACTGAATATGCCGGAAGAGGGCGTGGCGAATATCGAATGCCAAGCCCTGCGAGACCACCGCCCGGCACCAGCCCTGCCCCAGCGTGCTCAATGCGCCGATGACCGCCGCCACAAACATCCAAAACGCGCCCAGCAAGATCATGTCCATTTCGCGTGGGCGTATGCCTTCGTCGATGATGAATTGCAGCAGGCGCGGCACGCTCAATTCCATGGCGACAGGCAGCACAGTCGCCCAGAAGCCAAAGAAAAGATACCAGCCATAGGGGCGCATGAAGCGGAAGATGCGGCGCAGCGAGAGCATGCGAGGAGTCTAGCCGCGCTTGCCCCCCACTTCAAGCATGGCAAAGCTGTGCGGCGGCAGCACGATGTCATCCGCGCTCACCACCCGCTCGACAATGGCGATGTTCTCCGGCTCAGCAAATGTATTCGTCGACAAGGGACTCTCGCCCGCCACGAGGCGCATGACGACCTCGTCTTCAGCATCCATACCCGCCAGTTGAATGCGCGCAGCCTGCTCGACAGCGCAGTTCACCACCGAAATGAAGAGGCGATCAGCGCTCGGATCGGCAGTGGCGGCCGCGCTGACCAGCGGCACAGTGTCGAAAGCCCGCATGTTGCCCGCGGCCGGGCTGGCAAAACTGCCACAATCGACCTGGCAGCTGATGGATTGCGCTCCGCGATGCTGCGTCATCAATTCCAGGACGAGCGTGGCCGGCATCTTGATCGTCGCCGGCGCAGCGGGGTTGTCTCCGCTGTCCACCGCGACCCAGCCGCCGCCCCGCGAGAAATTGATGGCTTCCCAGCGATACAGCGGCGCGCAAACATAACAGCCCATCACATTGACCAGGTGATAAATGGCGCTGTAGTGGATGCGGTCGGCGCGCTGCAAACAGGCATTCATCAGCCAGCCCGTATAACAAGCATCCGCCAGGTTGTAATCTTCGATGTAAGCGGGCGGCTTCGCTCCGACATAAGTATTCCATTCGTCAAATGCCAGCGGCAGCTGCGGGTCATGCCGGTCGACGACAGCCAGAGTCTTGTCCAGCATCTGCTCGACTTCGTGGGCGGCCGCCAGCTTGGGCAGGTAGATTTGTTGCGGCGGGGGCGGGTCAGCCCATTTTTCGGTGCGCAGCGAATAATAATGCACGCTGAGCTGGTCCATCTCTGCGCCGGCGATTCGCAATACTTCGTCATTCCAGCCGCCATACAGCTCACCCGGCGCGCCCACGCCGATCAGAGTCAAGTCCGGGTCGATTGCTCGCATGGCGCGCGCGAAGTTCAGATATCGCCGCGCATAGGTCTGCGCATCGCAATGCCCGACCTGCCAGTTGCCAAATTGCTCGTTGCCGACGAACCACACGCGCACAGCAAACGGCTGCGCATAGCCATTCGCCGCGCGCAGCGAACCGTATTCCGTGTCCGCACTGCCATTGCAATATTCAACCCAAGCCGCCGCTTCGGCCGCATCGCCATCGCCGAGATTCGCCGTCAGCACCGGCTCGGCATCGATCAGCCGGCACAGCGCGATGAATTCGTCCGTGCCGACATCGTTGGGTTCCCACTGCCACCAGGCAGGATCGAGGTAGCTTGGGCGTTTGTCGCGGTCGCCGATGCCCATCTGCCAGTGATAGGCCGAGACGAAATTGCCGCCGGGCCAACGCAACTGCTTTGGCGACCAGTCTTTCAGCGCCGCCACCACATCGGGCCGAAATCCAGCCACATGATCGCTGGGCATTAACGACGCGCAGCCTATCCAAGCCGTGCCAGTCGTAATCGCGATGCTCAGCTGCCCCTGCGAGTCTTCGCCGGCCGCCGTGAATAGGTGTTCAACAGTCGTCCAGTCGCTGGGCAAATGGTCGATCGTCCAGCATTCCGCGCCCAGCCGCACTTGCATGGCTTGGCCTTCGCCGCGTACGACCAGCCGCAACTGATAATCGCGCGTCGCTTGCAGGTACAAGCTGCCCTGAGCGATGCCGCGCCATTCGCCATCCTCGCGTCGGATCGACATGCGCTGCGCTTGCCGGCCCGAATAAAAGATGCTGTTGTCGTGCACATATCGAAGCGCATCGGCAGCTGGATTATGTACCTGCCAGGGCACAACCACGCCCGCCCCTTCATGCGCATTGTGCAAGCCTTCGCTCATCCCGGCGTACATGCGATCGTTGCCAGCGAATTTGCGGTCGCGCAGCATCTCCGCCCAGACGCCGCCATAAATTGCCTGGCCGATATGCTCCAGGTTCGCGCCATAGAGGTGGTCGTGGGCAAGGCCAATGACGCGCTGCGGATCGAGGGTGATAGTCGCATTGTGCATGCGCGGGAGTGTAACAGATCTCTTGACTCCCCGCACCTTGCGAGTCGCCGCGGATAACAATGTGACGGCGAAGGGGCATCGCCCACCAAACAATATACGACGCCAACCCGACAGGAGGCGCGAGGGGATCAATATTTTGCGCAGCCAGGCAACCCGCGCTACACTGGCTGTCCATGCGCATCACGCGCGCCAAATACTTTCCGTTCAGTTCTAAAGGAGCCGATGTCATGAAACGCTTAGTACTTTTGACCGCCCTGCTGTTGCTTTTGGCCAGCCTGGTGCCGGTCGCTCTGGCACAAGACGATGGCTATACCATCGCCTTCGTGCCGGGTGTCAACCCCGACCCCTTCTACATCACCATGTCCACCGGCGTCTACCAGGCGGCCGCTGACCTCGGGCACACAGTTATCCAGCAAGACCCGGAACGCTTTGATGTCACTGTCAGCGCGCCCATCATCGAGGCTTTGATCGCCCGTGGCGGCATCGATGCCCTGGTAACCGCCCCCAACGACAAAGAGCAATCCATCCCCGTACTGCAATCCGCGCACGAAGCCGGCATCGTCGTGCTCACCGTCGACACCTTCATTGGCGATGGCAATTATGCCGATGGCGAGGTCACCTTCCCCATCAGCTACATCGGCAGCGACAACACGCAGGGCGGCTATATCGCTTGCTCGGCGCTGGCCGACGCATTGCCCGAAGGCTCGAAGATTTATGTGACCAACACGCGACCCGGCATCAGCACCACCGACCAGCGCGAAGAAGGCTGTTTGGCGGCGGCGGATGACCGCGGTTTGGTCGTCGCGCGCGTCGATTACAACGAAAACAGCGCAGACACAGCACAGGCGCAAACAGCGGCTGTCCTGCAAGCCAACCCGGATATCGTCGGCATGTTCGCCACCAACACCTTTGGCGCCCTGGGCGCTGGCACAGCCATCCAAAATGCCGGTTTGCAAGGCGCTGTCGAAGTCGCGCTGTTTGATGCCAGCGAAGAGAACATCGGCTTCCTGCGCGATGGCATCGTCTCGCTGGTGATCGCGCAGAAACCCGCCGACATGGGCTATCTGGGCGTGGCTATGGCGACCGCCTACCTGGACGGCGTGGGCAGCGTTCCAGCGCGCATCGGCACTGGTTATGCGGTCATCGACATCGACAATGTGGACGACCCGGATGTCGCGCGCTTCATCTATACCAGCAATACAACCGATCCCGCGCCCGCCCTGGATGAAAGCTACAACCTGGCTTTCGTGCCCGGCGTCAATCCCGACCCCTTCTACATCACCATGTCGCGCGGTGTTTATGCGGCGGCGGGACGGCTGGGCATCAATGTCATCCAGCAAGATCCCGAGCGCTTTGATGTCACCGTCAGCGCGCCTATCATCGAGGCCTTGATCGCCCGCGGCGATATCGCTTCGCTGGTGACCGCGCCCAACGACAAAGAGCAGTCCATCCCCGTCCTGCAATCGGCGCACGAAAGCGGCATCCCCGTGCTGACCGTCGATACTTTCATCGGCGATGGCAATTATGCCGATGGCGAGGTCACCTTCCCGCTGACTTACATCGGCAGCGACAACACGCAGGGCGGCTACATCGCTTGCTCGGCGCTGGCTGACGCCTTGCCCGAAGGCTCGAAGATCTATGTGACCAACACGCGGCCCGGCATCAGCACCACCGACCAGCGCGAAGAAGGCTGCCTGATGGCGGCTGAAGATCGCGGTTTGGTCGTGGCGCGCGTCGATTACAACGAGAACAGCGCCGATATGGCACAGCAGCAGACAGCGGCTGTCTTGCAAGCCAACCCGGATATCGTTGGCATGTTCGCCACCAACCTGTTTGGCGCGGTCGGGGCTGGCAACGCCATCCAAAATGCCGGTCTGCAAGGCGCTGTCGAAGTCGCGCTGTTTGACGCCGGCGAGGAGAACATCCAGTTCCTGCGCGATGGCATCGTCTCGCTGGTCATCGCCCAAAAGCCCGCCGATATGGGCTACATGGGCGTGATCGCGCAAGTCGCCAATATGCGCGGGGTGACTTCCATGCCCGCGCGCGTGCCCACCGGATACGCCGTCATCACCATCGACAATGTGGACGACCCGGATGTCGCCCGCTTCATCTACACTGGCTAAGCACGACCCCCCTCGGTCCCCCCGTCGGGTCGGGGGGAGGCAAGCCCTGGCTACCCTCCCTGTCCTGACGGGGAGGGGCTGCGGGAGGAGTCAAAAGCGCAACCCCCCTCGGTCCCCCGTCGATTTCCGCGTAGGGGCGAGGCGGTGACTCGCCCGAAGACCGCCGTCAGGTCGGGGGAGGGGTAAAGGAGACCACCGAAACACTATGCAACTGCCATCCAAACTGGGCGCGGCGCAGCGCCAATCGCTGGTCGACTCGCGTTTCATCGACTTCCTCACCAAAAGCTGGTCTTATTTCTTCCTGCTGGGCTTGGTGATCTTCTTCTCGCTCACCGGGATGGGTTTCTTCTCCGTACGCAACTTCGCGTCCATATTGACGACCAGCACACTCATCATGCTCATGTCGATCGGGCAGACCTATGTCGTCATCACAGCCGGCATCGACTTGTCCATCGGCTGGACGGTCGGCTTGTCATCGGTGACGACGGCGCGAGTCATGCGCGACCTGGCCGATAGCGGCAACGATGTCGCTTATGCCATGTTGGTGGGCGTCTTCGCCGGTCTGCTGGTGGCGCTGATACCGGGCTTGGTTAATGGCGTGCTGGTGGCGAAGATCAAAGTGCCGCCTTTCATCGCCACGCTGGGCATGTTTGGCATTGTGCGCGGCGCGGCGTTTCTGCTCACCGACGGGCAGCAAGTGGTGCGCGGACTTTCGGCAGAATTGCGCGAATCGCTGCGCATGATCGGCAACGGCAGCGTGCTCTATTACATCCCCGACCGCGGCTTCGAGTGGTTCGCGCTGCCACCCGACCTGCCGCCCCAACAGCTGCGCTTGGTCAGCCAGCTTTTGCCCTATCCCGTCATCATCACGGCGCTGGTGGTGCTGGTCTTCGCCTTCATTCTGGCGCGCACGAAGTTCGGGCGGCACACCTATGTCATCGGCGGCAGCGAAGAAGCGGCGCGGCGCAGCGGCATCAATGTCGACCGCCACTTGATCATCATCTACATCATCTGCGGCTTGACGGCGGGCATCGCGGGCGTTTTGCACCTGTTCCGCTTCACGGCTGGCGCGCCCCAGGCTGGCGAAGCGGCGCTGCTGTCATCGGTGGCGGCGGTCGTCATCGGCGGGACAAATCTCTTCGGCGGCGAAGGCGACATCATGGGCGCGGTGGTCGGCTCGCTGATCATCGCTGTGCTGCAGACCGGGCTGGTCATCTTGAACATCGACTCGATCTGGCAGTTCATCGTGGTCGGCGTGGTCATCATCATCGCCGTGCTGGTCAATCAGCTGCAAGCGGCGCTGGAAAGGTTCCAATCCAATGCCTGAACCCGTCTTGACAGCGCGCGGCATCAGCAAACACTTTGGTGGCTTGACAGCCGTGGACGATGTCGACTTTGCAGTGAACGCGGGCGAAGTCGTGGCGCTGCTGGGCGACAATGGCGCTGGCAAATCTACACTCATCAAGTGCATCTCCGGCGTGTATCGGCCCGAAACGGGACAAGTCAGCTTCAAAGGCGCAGACATCACCGGGCACGCCCCCGCCGATATCCGTCAGCGCGGTATTGAGACCATCTATCAAGACCTGGCGCTGGCGGAAAATCTTGATGTCGGCGCGAATGTCTTCCTGGGCAAGGAGTTGACACGGCGTCTGCTGGGCTTGCTGCCGGTCACCGACGACCAGCGCATGCGCAGCGAAGCGGCCGGCGCCCTCGACCAACTGGACATTCACATCCCGTCATTGAAGCAGAAGCTGGTCAACCTGTCCGGCGGGCAGCGGCAGGCGGTGGCAATCGCGCGCGCGCTCTACTGGCAGGCGCAGTTGATGATCATGGACGAGCCAACCGCCGCCCTGGCTGTTCCCGAGCAGCGCAAGGTGCTGGCGCTCATCCGCTCCCTGCGCGAAAGCGGCATACCCGTCATTCTCATCAGCCACACCCTGCACGATGTCATGGCGGTCGCCGACCGGCTGGTGATCATGCGGCGCGGACAAGTGGTGGCGAATGTCCCGCGTGCCGAAGCCAGCGAAGAACTGGTCGTGCGCCATATCGTCGGCGCGGCTTAGCCCTCTCCCCCCACCCCAAACCCCTCCCCCAAAATGAGGGAGGGGCTCATATTCCGCGGAATCGTTGGGAAAACTCCCCTTCCCTCGTTCTGGGGGCAAGGGGTCGGGGGATGGGGGCTTGTTGAGATACCAATGAATTACCACTGACCCGCCGGGCAGGGGTTTGGGCTGGGGGCAAAACCTGTGCTACGATATCGGCAATTGACGCCTTGATAGTGGACGCGACACATGCTTCAAGACAGACGCATCCGGCAGTTGGTCATCGCGGTTCTGCTGGTGATCTTGGCGCTGGGCTTGCTGAGCCTGGTATCCACCGCGTTGCAGTTGATCGTGCCGCTGGCGCTGATTGCGATTGGCGGATTCGCATTCTACAAAATCGTCCTGGAAGGTCGCGATCAGCCCGAAGCCATGTCGGACGAACTAGCCGAATCCAGCGCTGCCAGCGACGACTTGTCCGAAACAGATTTTCACACCGCCGCTGACGGAGACGATGCAGAAGATGATTTGGCACGCGAACGACTCAGCGCGATAGACCAGGCGCGCAGCGATTACCTGGATGCCGTCACGCCAGCCCAGGAGATCCTCGACCACATTCGCTCGCGCAAGGGACGGCTGGAAAAGGACGATGCGCCATGATGCTGCTGTCGGTCAATTTCGGGCAGGTGCAAACTGTCCAGGCCAACGGACACCAATACCAGACGGGCATCTATAAGTCCGTGCAGATGGGGCAGATCTGGCTGCGCAAGCTAGGCGTGCAAGGCGATGCACAAGCCGACCGGAATGCCCACGGCGGACCCCACCGCGCCGTCTATTGTTATGCGCAGGAAAATTACAGCTATTGGGCGGCACAGCTGGGGCGGCGCGACTTCCGCTATGGACAATTTGGCGAGAACCTGACTACGCGTGGATTGCTGGAATGCCAGGCTTGCATCGGCGATATCTTTCAAATCGGCGGGGCGCTCATCCAGGTTTCCCAGCCGCGCGTGCCTTGTTATAAGCTGGCGGACAAACTGGGCATCAAGGGCTTTGAGAAAACATTCCTGGCTGCCAACCGCCCGGGCTTTTATGCGCGCGTATTGCAAGAAGGGCGAGTCGAGGCTGGCGAACCGATCGCGCTGGTCGAACGAGACCCGGTAGGATTGACAGTGACGCAGGTCAACGCCGCGCTCTACCTGGACAAATCCGACCGCGCAACCGCCCAGCGGGCTGTGAATCTTGCGGCGCTGTCACCAGGCTGGCGCGCCAGTTTTGAGCAAATGCTGTCCGCTTCGGCATGAGCTAGCCCAGCGTGAGCAGTCGCAAGCGGCAGCCGCAAACACAGTATCCGCCGTAGCAATGAGAGAAATTGTGGCACAAACTATCTCGCCAGATGCCTCCGAGTGGGATTTGCGCCAAACCTTCAGACACGCCTTGCAAGCGCGGATGTTGCTGCGCAGCCTCTTGACGAGCGCGATAATCTGGCTGCTTATGGCGAGCGCGATGCCTTCTTATGCCGGCTTGATCTTCCGCGGCCAGCTGGCTGGCTACTTTGCGGCCGGGCTGGCGATCGTGCTGGTCAGCGAAATTGTCACCATTCTGATCACCGCGCTCTTCAGCTCAGACCATGCCACGCAGGTTGTGCCGCAAAGCCCCACAGCGGTGATTCAAGGCTTGATCGCCGCCAGCGCAGTCGCCGCATTGCCGCCCGATATGCCCGCGGAAACGCAGTTTGCCACGGTGTTTTTGCTAATCGCGCTCTCGTCTGTGCTGGCCGGGACATTTGTGGCGCTGCTGGGCAGAGCGCGCGCCGGCGATTTGATCCGCTATATCCCCTATCCGATCGTCGGCGGCTTTATGGCCGGTTTGGGCTGGCTGATATGTAACGCTGGCTTCATGGTTTTGGTTGATCTCAGGCTAGACGCGGCATCGTTGCCCCGCTTGCTGGAAAGCGAAATCCTGGCGCACTGGCTGCCGGCAATGGCCTTCGCCCTTTGCATCCTGGGGCTGCGCATTCGCATCAAGAATACGCTGGTTATGCCGGGCGTCATCGTCGCCTCGGTCGGCCTGTTTTACTTCTGGGCTATTGTTGTCGTGGGCGACATGCAAAGAGTCGTATCCGAAGGCTGGCTGCTGCCCAATATGTCAAACGCCTTGAGCTGGACATTGCCCGATCTGTCGGCCATTGCCGAGATTACGCCGGCTCTTGTTTCGGCGAGCGCCGGCGATATCTTGACGCTGATCGTAGTATTCACACTGAATCTGTTTCTGCGAGCCAGCGCACAAGAAGTCATCGTGAAGCGCGAGCTCGACTTGAATCGCGAATGCATCGTCAATGGCGTCGCCAATATCGCCTCCGCTGGTTGTGGCGGCGGGATCGTCGCCTATCACGGTCCCATTTCTTCTTCGCTGATCGAAGCGATGCGAGTCAACGGTCGTCTTGTGTCCTTCATCCTGGCCATCATGTTTACGCTGACGCTCCTGGTCGGCGGCGGCGTCTTTGCCTTGATACCGCGCTTCATCCCCGCGGGTTTGTTGATGTACTTCGGCCTGCAATTCATGAAAGAGTGGTTGATCGAGAGTTGGTCCAAGCTGCCTCGACAAGATTACATCATTGTCGCCATCATCGCGCTGGCGACCGCGCTCCTGGGCTTGTTGCCGGGCATCGCTCTGGGTTTGGTCGGGGCAATGGTGGCTTTTGTGCTTGAATACAGCCGGATGGAAGTCATCAAACAAGCATACACGGGGCGCTTCCACCGCAGCAACCTCGACCGCTCCTTCGCCCAGAACCAACTGCTACAAAAGCAGGGCGACAAAATCCTCATATTTCGTTTGCAGGGTTTCATCTTTTTTGGCACCGCCTACCGCTTTTACAAGCATGTCAAATCGCGCGTCTTGATGGCAGACAGCCGCCTGCGCTTTATGATCCTCGACTTCAAATCCGTGCGCGGGATTGATGTGTCAACAACTATCGATTTCCAAAAGCTGAAGAGGCTGACGGACGAGCATGGCATCGAATTGCTGGTGTCGAGCGCTTTACCTCATTTGCAGCGGCTGATGGCTGACGGAGCCATCATCAAAAGCCGACCAGCCAAACCCGCCATGTTCGACGATTTGGATCACGCGCTGGAATGGTGCGAAAGCGCGCTGTTGAAAGAGAACGATCTGCAAAGGGTGCCGCGCCTGACTGTGGCGCAGCAGCTCGCGGAACACGCCAATATCGGCGGGCGCGACCTGGACAACTTGCCGAAGTATCTTGAAAAAATGGAGACGAAGGCGGGCGACACAATCTTCAGCCAGGGCGACGCAGCCGATGCCATGTACTTCATCGAATCGGGTCGCGTCGATGTGCTTTTGCAGGTCGAGGGCGAACGCGAATTGCGCCTGCGCAGCATGACAGCCGGCGTCGTGATCGGCGAAGTCGGCTTTTATTTGGGCGAGACGCGCTCGGCTTCTATCGTGGTGACCGAAGGCGGCATCTTGCAGCGGCTAAGCCACGAAGCGCTGCGCCGCATGGAAGCGACCGACCCAAAGACTGCGGCGGCGATTCATGTACTCATCGCCAGCATATTGTCCGCTCGGCTCTCAACCACCAATCGGCTCGTTCAGGAATTGGTGGATTGAATCCGCCCGCCTCGCAAGTTGCACAGCCGCTGTCGGCGATTTCCCGCGGGGGCTAGCGCGTCAATTCTCATATTCCTTGCCATAGTCCATATTCGGGATGGGGCTGGTGCAGCTCCAGCCGCCATCGACCACGATCGCCTGCCCGGTGATCTGGCTGGCCGCCGGCGCAGCCAAAAATAGCACGGCATTGGCGATATCGGCTGTCTGGATGGCACCCCCGGTCGGAGTCAGCGCCGCCCAAGTCGCTTCGTAATCGGGGTCGTCGTCCAGGTTGCGCGGCGTGATGACAGCGCCCGGGGCCACGCAGTTGATGGTGATGCCATGCGGGCTGAGCTCCAGCACCAGGTTGCGCGCCAGCATCTCCAGCCCGGCTTTGGTCATGCCATAAGCACTGAGGTAAGGAACGGCTTGGTGCCCGGTGACCGATGACATCAGCACGATGCGTCCGCCGCGGCCTTGTGCCCGAAATTGCCGCGCCGCCGCCTGCGCAAGAAAATAAGTGCCGCGCAAATTGACATTCACCACGCGCTCAAAGTCGGCCGGCGCATAGCTGAAGAAGTCGCCCCACGAGGTCAACCCGGCGTTGCAGACGCAAACATCCAGCGCGCCGAATTCGTCAACTGCCCGCGCCACCAGCCCGCGCACCAGCTCGATATCGGCGATATCGCCCGGCACGGGCAAGCAACATCCGCCGGTCTGCTCTGCGATCGTCTCTGCGGCGGCAACTGCGCGTTCGGGCAAGATGTCATTGAGCAGGACCGACGCGCCCTCCAGGCAGAATTGGCGCGCCACTTCCCAGCCGATGCCTTCGCCCGCGCCCGTTACGATGACGCTTTGATTTGAAAAACGCTTCTGTTCCATAATCCTTCTCGGTCAAGCTTGGCGATGCAGCCATTGTAACCACAAGCGCGCAAAGAAGGCACCAGGTCTGGTCGGACGCACACGCCGATTCTGCGCTAGACTCGTGCAAAGGGAGGCGCACATGACAAATCACGACATCTATGGTGGCGCAGACTTGCTGCCGACCACACGCACCCGCGGGCAAGGCACAGAAGGCAGCCTGCCCATCAGCGAAGACATGCTGC
>DAOUJB010000588.1:0-2336 GCA_034423155.1 Anaerolineae bacterium
GCGATGGCTTGATACTGGTTGAGGATGCGCAGGGTTTCGCTGGGCGCGACATCGGGCAGGGTCGTCCAGGGGCGCACATCGGCAAACAGGCAGCTGACCTCGCGCCGCATGCCCCCCATGGCAATGTTGGCGATTTCTTCAATTTGGTCCACCATGCCCTCGGGCAAGATTCGCTTCATGGCATTGATGGTGGTTTCATGCTCGAGCAGGTGGGTAACATCGTCCATCACCAGGGTTATGCCCTGGGTCATTTGGCTGCGGTCTTTTAGTGGCGAAAGGGACAAAGAAAGCGCCACCGGTCCCCTTCCAGGCAGCTCGGCGACGACATCAAGCGTGTGGTCGGCATCGCCAGCTTTGACCAGCCGCAACTCATCGTCCAGCTGCAAGGCAGATTGTTGCAAGACTCGCTCTAGCCTTCGTCCCAGCACAGTATCGGGCGCCAGATTGAGGATATCGGCGGCGGCGCGATTGAAGGTATGCACCATGTCATTGGAATCGATGGCGATGATGGCGCTGCCCACGGACGAGAAGATATTGTCCATCAGTTCTTTGACGCGCGTTATTTCGGCCAAGATCTGTTCAGCCTGGCTGTACATGCGCGCGTTGTTGATCGCCACAGCCGCCACATTGGCGAATGCCACCAGCAGCGTCAATTCGCGCTCGGTGAATATGCCCGAAACCAGCCGATTATCGACATACACCGCGCCGATTGACTTGTCTTTGAAGCGCAGCGGCACGCACAGGACGGAGCGCAGGGTGAAATTCACGATGCTCTGGCTGCCAGACAAGCGCTCGTCTTGGTAGGCGTTGTCGGCCAAAAGAGGCTGGCCGCTGCTGATCACCTGGTTGACCACCGACATGCTGATCTGGGGTGGCGAACCATCTGGCGTAGATAGCCCCAACATGCCACTTTCGCTGCTGACACGGAAGTCGTATTGGTCGCTGTCTTCTCTGGTCAGAATAATGTAGCCGCGCTCGGCTTGGGTCAGCAAGATGACCAGCTCCATCGTCTCGGCGAGGCAAACCTCGACATTCAACGAGTTGGTCATGCGCACAGCCATATCGCTGAGCGCGCGCAACTGCCGCAGCTCGGTCTGTTCCGCCAGCACATCCGATTCCAGTTGCTTGAAATCGGCCTGCAACTGGCTGAAGCTGTTGAGAACAGAAGACGGCATGGCGAGGCGGTGTTGACGCAGGTGGTCGCGCTGCGCAGACAAAGCGGCTTCAATCTGCTTGATCAGGTCTTCAAGCTGCCGCAGGTCGCCAAGCAGGCTGGCAGTGCCGTTTGCAGTGTCGCTCATGTAGCATTCCCAAATGCCGGGCCACCAGGCATCCCGATCGTCAACTCACGCCAGCAATTATACTGCACATGCGAGTGGATAGCACGGCAGAAAATGCGCAGACTGCCAGCGCTCACCCGTCAGCAACCGCTGTGGTAATTCTTGAGTCTGCTCACGAACTTGCCCAATACACGTGGCAATTCTGCGATTTCCAGTTGAAATCACTTTGATTGTCGAGTATAATGTAATAAGTGCAAATTTAATATACAAGACTATCCCTATTATATCATAACATGGATTCAATTCAAGGAAAAGTGGCAATTTGGCATGAATCAGAAAAAGAAAGTGGATCGGCGAGTCTTGCGAACGAGACGGATGCTCAAATCCGCGCTGATCGAACTGATCCTAGAGCAAGGGCTCGATTCCATCTCCATCAGAACGCTCACCGATAGAGCCGATGTTGGCTATGCGACCTTTTATCGGCATTGCAAAAGCAAGGAAGAACTGCTGATGCAGATATTCCTCGACTTGAATGCCGAACTGCTGGACCACCTGCAGAACCGACCAACGCACTACGAAGAAGCGTTGGCTTTGTACGAATTTGTCGCGGAAAAACGGGATGTCTATCTGGCCGCTTGCCAGTTGCCGCGCGATCATCCGGCGATTGAAAAAGCCAAGAGCCACATGCGAGAGTTGTTCGTTGCACGAACCGTTAATGGGGTAGAAGTCGAGTCTCCACTGGAGGTATATATCAACCACACGATGAATTCCATTTGGGAGTTGATCCGCTGGTGGATCGAAGAGGGCGTGCAACACAGCCCCGAGGAGATGGCGACTTATCAAAACGAACTAATGGTCAAGCTGACGGAAGTGCCGGTTTTCGCCGCCGATGATGAAATTCTACCCTCGAGCTAGCACTTCGTCGGCCATCGCCAGCTGGGCCACCCGGCGACCGATCTCCACGGCATAGTTGGTGCCGCGATCCCAGGGGTAGACTTGCGACATGCTCGCCCAATAGATGCCGGGCAGCGGAGTTTGCAAGGCTGGCAGTCGCTG
>DAOUJB010000589.1:0-4466 GCA_034423155.1 Anaerolineae bacterium
CACAAACGCTATGTGAGAGCGGTGCAGCGGCTGGTCGAGCGCGGAGTTCTCAGCTGGTCTTCGGGCAGTTTGCCGCACCTGGTCGAGGTCAGCGCCGAGGGACAGATCAAACGCTGGCCCATCGTAGAAGGCAGCCTGACGCCCACGCCAGCAGAGCCACGACACACGGATGTGCGGACCCTGCAGAGCGCCTACAAAGCGCTGGGGCTGGACATGTCGCGGCTGGGCTTGGCAGAAGCTGCCACAAGCGACTCATCAACCGAGAAAGGACAGGACATGACACAACAAGCGCAGGCGCCACGCAAACGCCTGCCGATCGCCGATGAACGCGAGGCTGCCAAGAGCGCCCGCATTGAAATCGGCAGCGAATTCGACAACCTGGATGCGATGGATCTGCTGCACGGCTATATGCTTTTGCGCAGCGCCAACAGCTTCCACGGCGTCAGCGAACGCTTTTCCAATGCCCTGGCGCACAAGGTCACACGCGCCCAGCTGAAAGCCAGCAAAGCCGATGAACTGGCATATAGCACGCAGACCGGCTTCGGCGATGAATGGGTGCCCGACCTGTGGAGTCAGCAGATCTGGCACAAGGCTCGCAGCGACAACACGATTTTGCCGCTCTTCCAGAGCATCGAAATGCCCAGCAACCCGTTCGAACTGCCGATCGAGGGCACAGACCCGACTGTGTACTTCGTGCCAGAAACGCAGGACGAGTCGCAGTTGACGCTGGGCAGCGGCAATCCCATCCCCGACAGCAAGATCGGCAGCGGCAAGGTGACGCTGCATGCCAAAAAACTGGCGCTGCGGGTGGGCTTCAGCAGCGAACTGGTGGAAGACGCGGTTGTGCCCGTGCTGAACATGTATCGCCAGCAGGCGGCTCGAGCCATTGCCGATGCCATCGACCATGTGCTGCTGAATGGCGACACGACCAGCGCGGGCACCGGCAACATCAACAGCGACAATGCCGCCCCGCCGAGCCGGGCGAAGTACCTGGCGCTGGATGGCTTGCGTCATCTGCCGCTGGTGGACAACAGCGCAAAGTCCCGGGCGATGGGTGGCGCGCCGACATTGGCAAAGCTGCGGGGGACGCGCTTTTTGATGCCCGGCAAATACGCCGCCCGTCCCAGCGATCTGGCCTGGCTGGTCGATAGCGGCACCTATACGGCGTTGCTGGGCTTGGACGAATTCCTGACCATGGACAAGGCGGGCGCGCTGGCGACGGCGCAAACGGGCCAGATCGGCTTCGTCGATGGCATCCCGGTCTTTGTCTCGGCCGAGATGCCCCTGGCAGGAACGGCTGGCAAGGTGGGGAGCGGAACCAACAACAAGGGGCAGGCGCTGTGCGTGTATCGCCCCGGCTGGTTTGTCGGCTATCGGCGCAAGATCGCGGTGGGCGTCGAATACCTGCCCTACTATGACAGCTACCAACTGACGGCGACGGTTCGGCTGGCCTTTGTGCGCTTCGATACAGAAGTCGCGAGCTGCCTGTACAACATCACGGTGTAAGGCGGCAGGGGCGGGGGAGGGCAAGTCTCCTCCGCCCTGTTTTGTGGTAAAATCGTGTTTGGGGATAGGATAGGCAGAGGTTGCATGGCGATGAAAATCCCGATGATGGTAACTGCGGACTACGCTACAGTTGATCCGATGACGGGCAAGTTACATGTTCTCGGCGTATTTCGCAACATCAGCGCTCGGTCGTTTCCCTGCCAGCATCCCAGAATGTGCTTGGCGCTGATAATTGAAGGCGAAGTCGCCGATAGCCACAATCCTCATGAGCTGTCTGTCTCGCTAGCCGATGAGGATGGTCAAGACCTGTTTTCCATGCAGGTCGGATTTGAATTACCGCCCCACGCTAGCGGGACTCCTCCTCATGCAAACTTACTGCTGGAATTAAATGACCTTAGCTTTGACAAACCGGGAGAGTACTGCTTTTATGTACAAGTAAATGACCGCGAAGTAGAAGGTTCTACGGCCATACAAGTCATTAAAACTGGAAATGGCAGTGAATAAATGCCCTCCAAAGCCGAGAAACTGCTGGAGCGCATGCGTAAAAACAAGGCTGGCTGGAAGCGCCATGACTTGGAAACCCTCTTCAAGGGCTTTGGGTTTGTCTTGAAACACGGGAGCAAACATGATTACTATAGACATAAGACATATCCATGCCTTAGAGACACTTTGAAGCGAAGCCGCACAGTCCCGGAATACAATGTGCGAAATGCGGTCAAGCTGATTGATAAACTAAAGACATTGGAAGATACGAGCGGGAGCGATGACAGATAGCGGACAATGATGAAAGGGGCATCCGATATGAAGCAGGATTTATTGAAGGAGGCTGAGGATTTGGCTAATCGACCGTACCAGATGATGACATTTCGTGACAAGACGACGGACGGCGAGTTGGTCTATGTGGCGCTAATTCCAGAATTGCCAGGTTGTGCGTCTCATGGCAAGACTGTGACTGAGGCGCAAACGTCATTGAACGAAGCGAAGGTTGAGTTTATCTATTTTCTGCTGGAAGATGGTATTGCTGTGCCTGAGCCGCAGTTGCTAAGGACTTCACAAGCCATCAATCTCGGCGACTACATTGGAAATGTCGTAGACCAGGCAGCCCACGCTGCTAACAGGATACTTCAATACGATTTCACCGGAGGCAGTCTAAGTGAAAGACAATTGGCGCAAAGCTAAAGAACTAGCCACACGCCCTTACCAGATTGATTACTTCGGTGAGCGGGATGACGACGGCAAGCCATACTTCTTTGTAGAAGTCTTGGAGATGCCGGGTTGTCACAGCGACGGAGAGACAATTGAGGAAGCGCGAGAGAATGTGCAGTCGGCGCTGGTCGACTTCATCTATTTTCTGCTTGAAGACGGCATGGACATTCCAGAGCCTCAGTTTGGCAATAGAACAGCCATCATTAATCGGTGCGAGCCACCCAAGCCGATTGAGATAAGGATTGACGCCGTAATCCCAGCGCCAGCATAAGCGGACGCCGCCCACGCAGCGAGCACGAACGCATCACCCCAAGCGCAGCCCACAACCGGCTGCGTTTTTTGATTCCACCGAAAATAGCCCGGAAAGGAAGCCCATGTACACAATCGCCAGTTTGCACGAATTGCGCCGGCATTTGTCGCTCGCGGCAGACGATACCAGCGCCGATGACGACTTGCTGCGCAGCCTGCAAGAAGCCAGCCACTATATCGAATCCGCCACCCAGCGCCGATATTGCCCGCGGCTGGCCAGCATGCGCGCGGATATCGACACCGCCCGGCGCGGCGAAATCGTTCTGCCCGACGACCTGCTGGAGCTGCAGAAAATCAGCGACCAGAGCGGCGAGATCAACACCAAGCGCATTCGCCGGCTGCCGCAAGATGCAGACCTGCCCGCCAGCATTCTGCAAATACAGGGAGGCATTGTAGGCGCATTGCGCATCCGCGGCATCTGGGGCTGGCACGATCGTTGGACGACCGCCTGGCGCGACAGCGACGATTCCCTCTCCGGTGCGATTGATGCTGATGCAAAGCTGCTGGGTGTTGCCGACGCGACTGGCCTGGATGCGACCGGCGCAAGTCCGCGCTTCCAGGTCGGGCATTTGCTGCGCATCGCCGACGAATACCTGCGCATCATCGACATCGACAGCGCGGGCAACCGGCTCACAGTCTTGCGCGGCGTCAATGGCACGACAGCCAGCGCGCATACAAATGGCTTGGAGATAGACATCTATGCGCCGCCGCCAACCATAACCGATCTGTGCCTGCGTTATGCCCAACAGCTGATGCGCTCGGGCGGCTTTGCGGATGACGAAGCGCCAGAGCTGTTGATGCGTTTGCGGCGCATGCGGCTGTGAGCGCAACTGTGCCTGGCTAGGCGGGCGGGCATGCGCTAGGCTGTGCATTTATCCTGCCGACCACGAGCGCTCAATCATGCCCCGTCCCCGACCGCGATTGGTCGCCCTGCGCTACCGTGATTTCCGATTTTTGTGGCTGGGCGAGATGGTTTCGACCACTGGCTCGCAGATGCAGCTTTTTGCCATCAACTGGCATATTTTCGAGTTGCTGCGCGGGCAGGTATTCCATGTCGGCATTCTGGGCAGGCAGATCGAGCTGGGCGCAGAGGCTTTTGGGCTGGGCATGTTGGGCTTGGTGCGCGTGCTGCCGATTGTGCTCTTCGCGCTGCTGGGCGGGATGCTGGCCGATGCGCTGGACCGGCGGCAGGTCATGCTGTGGACGCGCGTGATCTCGGCCCTGGTGTCTGGCGTGCTGACGGCGCTCACGCTGGGCGGGCAAATCGAAGTCAACAGCATCTATGTGCTGACGGCATTGGGTGCGGCCGCTACCGCGCTGGATAGTCCGGCCCGGCAATCTATCGTGGCCAACCTGGTCAAGCCGCGGCACCTGGCAAACGCCATCAGCCTGAACACGCTCATCTTCCAGATCGCCACCATCTGCGGTCCGGCGCTGGCTGGTTT
>DAOUJB010000590.1:0-6361 GCA_034423155.1 Anaerolineae bacterium
GCGCTGGCTGGATTATTCGACAAGCCGGTCTTCGTCTATCACTATCCCACCGCGGTCAAAGCCTTCTATATGACGCCGGTGGCGGGACGACCAGAAGTCTGCCGCAGCGTCGACCTGCTGGCGCCTGAGGGTTATGGCGAGATCATCGGCGGCAGCGAGCGCATCCACGACCACGATCTGTTAGCGGCGAATATCGACAAGATGGGCTTGGGGCGCGAAGCCTATGAATGGTATCTCGACCTGCGCAAGTTTGGCAGCGTGCCGCACGCCGGCTTCGGTATCGGCATCGAGCGCACAGTCGCCTGGGTTTGCGGATTGAACCATGTGCGCGAGACCATCCCCTATGCTCGCTTGTTGAATCGGAAGTATCCTTAACTGGCAGATAGTGTCGCCCGCAGCGCTTCGGCCAGGTTGCGCGCCTGGATCAACTCTATGCCGCCTGGCAGATCCATATTCCGCCGCAGCCGGGGCAGCAGCGCTCGTTTGAAGCCGATTTTCTGCGCTTCGGACAGCCGCGCCGCCAACTGACCGACCTGGCGCAGCTCGCCACCCAGCCCCACCTCGCCCACGACAGCCAGATCGGCGGGCAAGGGGCAATCGTGATAGCTGGATGCGATCGCCAATGCCAGTGCCAGATCGGCAGCCGGTTCAGCGATTTTTAAGCCGCCGATGACATTGACGAAGATATCCTGCTCCCACAGCTTCAAGCCCAGGCGCTTGCTGAGCACGGCGCTGATCAACTGCAGGCGATTGGAGTCGACGCCATTGGCTGTGCGGCGCGGATTGCTGAAAGGCGTCGGGCTTGTCAAGGCTTGCAGCTCCACCAGCAGCGGGCGCGTTCCTTCCAGCGTGATGGCAATCGCCGAGCCGGAGGCCGTGACCAGCCGCTCTTCGATGAAAGCCTCTGATGGATTGGGCACTTCGACCAGGCCACTGCCGCGCATTTCAAATACGCCGACTTCACTGGTTGCGCCAAAGCGATTCTTGACCCCGCGCAGCAGTCGATAATGCTGGAAAGGATCGCCTTCCAGATAGAGCACGGCATCGACGATATGCTCCAGCACACGCGGACCGGCGATGCTGCCGTCTTTGGTCACATGGCCGATCAGCATGATGCTGATGCCGCTGGACTTCGCCAATTGCTGCAGTTCGCCGGCGCATTGACGCACCTGGGCGGGCAAACCGGGCAGCGAATCGGAGTCGGCGTGGCGCGTCGTCTGGATAGAATCGACCACCAGCAAGCTCGGCTGCAGAGCCTGCGTCTGCGCGACGATATTCGCCAGGTCGGTTTCTGGCAGCAGGTACAGCTCCCCCGCAGCCAGCCCCAGTCGGTCGGCGCGGCGTTTGAGCTGGCGCGCGCTTTCTTCGCCACTGGCATAGAGAACCGCCCCGCCGCTCCCCGCCATCTCTGCGGAAAGTTGCAGGGCAAGCGTCGATTTGCCGATGCCGGGCTCGCCACCCAGCAAGATCAAGCTGCCCGGCACCAATCCCCCGCCCAGCACGCGGTTGAACTCGGCGATGGGTAGGTGAATGCGAGGCTCGGCGCGCGGGTCGATCTCGGCCAGGGCTTGCGGGATGCGCTGCGATTGTGAACGGGCTGTCGCGCGCCGGGATGACCTCCGCTGCTCCTCGACCACTTCTTGCAGGGTGTCGAATTGCTTGCATTGCGGGCAGATTTTGAACCTGCCAGCGCTGCGCCGCCCGCAATTGCCACAAATATAGGTGCTGTGCCGCTTTGCCATAATCAGGGGAGTATAACAGAATCGCAAGCTGACAGGCTGCCCGCGGCGAAGAAGTCTTCGATGCACGCCGCCAGAAGCTCGCCGACTATCCTGTGTCCGCTGTTGATCCAGTGCGGATGCCCCTCGCCGGCGGCATGATAATCCGCAATTTGCAGCGCATCGGTGACATCGAGGCGAGCGATTTGCAGCGATTGCAGGATGTCGGTGATCGCCGCGCGCTCTTGGCTGACAGTCTCCAATTTATCACGATGCGGGATAATCACGACCAGCAGTTCGCTGTCGAGCGCTGTAGCAGATTCGAGCAAGTCGGCCATGGCGCTGCGGGTGAGCGCTGTCTGACGGCTGAATTCGTCGGCGGTGATTGCCCCGGCGAGCCCGTCCAGACCGCGCAAAAGGAGTGTGCCCAGTCGTGTCGATCCCAGCGCCCATTCCAGGTCACTTGCCGGAGCTTCCTGGCGTCTGGCATGGAAGTGCATGACTAAATCGTTACTGAGCCACACCGGGTTGCCCCAGCGGTCCAGCTTATAGCGACGGACGATGCGCCGCTGACCCGTGCCCCGGTACACATGCAGCCAACTGCCAACCGGATATTGATTGTCGATGAAATCGTTCGCCACATAGAAGCCGAGAATGGTCAATTGCGGTTGCAGCAGTGGCGCGAACATCTTGTAGGCCGCCACCGCATCTCTTGTGCTGCTGCCGGCAAGTCCAGTATTCCAGACCAGCGTGTCGGACAGCTCTGCGTCCAGAATCTCTGCGAATGAATTGCCCAAATCGGCGGAGTGACCCTGTGTGAAGGAGTCGCCGACCAGTATGACGCGGCGGGCAAGCTCGGCGGGCGGGCGGACAAATTCGTCGGCGTCGCCATAGCCGGCCTGGTTGACCGCGCAATCTCGGCCTGTCACGCGGCCTTCGGCGCAGGCCGCAATTGTCTTTGCGTAGTCATAACGACAGCCCCCGTCATCGCAGATGAACCAGTCGAGGACCTCGCCAGCAAAGGGTGGCAGGTCCCTGGCGAAATAAATGCCTGTGTCCAGTTGGGTCAGAACAATTTCCAGAGCCAGTAGCGTGACCAGCGTGATGATCGCCGCCTTCGCCAGGTTTGCTCGCAGATTGTGACCAAGCGGCCGGCGAAACTTGTCACTACGCAGCAGCCAGCCGAAAACCGCCAGCCCCGCCCCGCCGGTAATGACGAGGATCTGCGGAAGCCCAATGCCTGGTTCGCTGCCGGGCAAAACGGCGTCTAGTCCCATGCCCAGCAGCGCAATCAGCAAACCGGCCGCCAACATGATCCAGCTTGCCACACGCGCCATCTTCACGGCATAACCACCTTGTCGCAAGCGGATAGGCTGCCCGCGGCGAAGAAGGCTTCGATGCAATCCGTCAGAAGCTCGCCGACTTTTATGTGTCCGCTGTTGTTCCAGTGGTCGTCATGTTCTTGATAATCGGCAGCCACAGCAAGCCGATCCATGACTTCCAGATGCGGAATGCCCAGCTGCCGAAACAGAGCCAGAGCCGCTTTGTACTCGGCGGTCAAACCCGAGAAGTCCTGCTTGGCGGGGATTAGCAGGATCAAGAAGTGACTATGCTGCGCGGCGGCTTCATCGCGCAGTTGCGCAAGGTAACCGCGCGTGATATGCGTTTCCAAGCGCTGCTGGCTGGTGCCGATCGTCTGGCTGAACGCATCCAGGCCGCGCAGGACCAGCGTGCCCAGGCGCGTCAAGCCAACGATTCTCTCCAGTTCGTTGGGCGGCGGATAGATGTCGTGCGGACGATACTGCAAGACCAACTCGGGAGCGGCGAAAAAGTTGCCTCCCCAGCGACCACGAAGCTCGGTATTGAGCAAGCTCGCAAATGTTTCTTCGCTGAGTATCGCCACACGCGACTCAATGCGAAACTGATTGTCATAGAAATCGTTGTCTGCAAAGAAGCCGAGAATCGTTAGCTGCGGCTGCATGATCGGCGCGATGCCCCGGAAAGAAGCTAGCGCGTGGTTGGTGCCCAGCCCGCCAATGCCCAGATTCCAAATTGCCATCTCGGGCAACGCGCTTTCCACCGTTTCCACGAAGGAGCTGCCTAAATCAGCCGAAAACCCGTGCGTGAAGGAATCGCCCAGAAACAGTACACGATCGCGCTCTGCGAGGTCGGCGCTGGCGACAAATTCATCCGAGTCGGCGTATCCCAGCGCATTCAAGTTGCAGAAACGAGGCGGGATATGCGCGAGCGTCTCGCAGGCTTGCTTGCCAAGTTGGGGAAGAATGCGGCAGCCTAGCTCTCCACAAGGCTTTTCATCGGCGATTTGAGCGTTCAATTCGGGCAGGTCGCTTGGATAATAGGTGGAATAATCCAGCAGCCCCAACCCGATTTCCAAAACCACAAGCGTGATCAAAGTGACGATCAGCGCTTTGCCAAGGTTCACGCGCAGGTCGTTTGCAAGCCGCTGCCGAAACTTGTCGCGCCGCAGCAGCCAACCCACAAGAGCCAATCCCGCGCCCGCAGCAATGATCAACAACTGGGGCAGGCTGAAGCCAGGATTGCTGGACAGCAAGATGAAATCGAGCAGCAAGCCAAAGAGCGCCAAGCCCAGACCAGCCACGATCAGCAGCATGGAAGTCAATTTGGTCATCCGTCGCCTGCTCACCCGCAAGCACCTGCCCTATGATTTTCAGCGATATAAGAGCGATTTCGTGCACGACTATACTACAGGTTTTCGCGTGCTGTATGCCGCGATACGGGAGATTTGAGAATTGTGGCGGTGTAACTTTGCCGTAAGCAATTTGCCGTATGCTGAGTCGAAAAGTCAACTCAGAAAGAGGGACAACATGCTCAAGACCTTGCCTTTGCACAGACTTGCCCTGCTGTTGTGCTCCCTGGCGGTGCTTGTCGCCGTCATCAGCGGTTCCTTGTTCGTCAATGCTCAGTCCGATGAAAATTGCGCGCCGCGCAACCTGCGCACCAGCAACTGGAAGACCGACTTCTGCAACAGCCATGTCGACTTCAATGAAATCCTGATGGTAATCCGAGCAGATGGCATCCCGGCTGTCACCGACCCGCGCATGGAATCGGTCGAAGAGGCGCAGACCTGGCTGGTCGATCGCTCGCCGGTGATCGCGCTGGAAATCGCTGGCGAGGCGCGCGCCTATCCGCTGGCGATCCTGATGTGGCACGAGATCGCCAACGACCAGATCGGCGACCAGCCCGTGGCCGTCACCTTTTGCCCCTTGTGCAACAGCGCCATCGCTTTCGACCGGCGCGTGGACGAGGCTGTTTTGGACTTCGGCGTGAGCGGCTTGCTGCGCAACAGCGACCTGGTCATGTACGACCGGCAGACCGAAACCTGGTGGCAGCAGTTGACCGGCGAAGGGCTGGCTGGGCAACATGCCGGCGTGCTGCTGGATATTGTGCCATCGCAGGTGATCAGCTTCGGCGCCTATGCCCAGCGGCATGCGGATGGGCTGGTGATGTCGCGCGATACCGGTTTCAGCCGGCAATATGGCATGAATCCCTATCGAGGATATGACAGCCGCCCGGGGCGTCCCTTCTTGTTTAACGGCGAAATCGATCCACGTCTGCCCACCCCGGTCGAGCATGTGCTGGCTGCGAATATCGATGACATTGCGGTTGCCTATCCATTTGCCATCCTGCGGGACGAGGGCGTGATCAACGATGTCGTAGGTGAGCGGCCGGTGGTGGCGTTTTATCAGGGAGGCGTTGCCAGCGCCCTGGGCGATGCCGTCATCGACAATGCGCGCGATATCGGCACGGCTGGCTTGTACCGGGCGGAGCTGGACGGCATGACGCTGGAATTCGCGCTGGACGAGAGCGGCGGCTTCGTGGATGCGCAGACTGGCTCGAGCTGGAATGCGTTTGGCGAGGCTGTCGATGGCGAACTGGCCGGCGCGCAACTGGAATGGTTAGATGCCTTCCCGCACTTCTGGTTCGCCTGGGCTGCCTTTTATCCCGAAACGCTGGTGTATGGCGCGGACGGGTGACAGCGGTTACCCCCCCCCCCTCAATCCCCCGACAGGTCAGGGGGAGGCAAATCACGCGTGGATTCTGTCGTCATGTCGTGAGGCAATTCCTGAAACTCCTCTCTCCGACTCGTCGGGGAGGGGCCGGGGGTGGGGTCAAATATCTTGTCCTGTCCTCCCCCTGTGGGACCGAGGTGGTCCGTCTTACAAGATCTGATCAAGAAATTCCTGCGTGCGCGGATGGTGGGTGATTTCGTCGCTGAAGAAGTTCTCCGGCGGTCCTTGCTCGACGATGCGCCCCATATCCATGAAGATGACGCGGTCGGCGACTTCTCGCGCGAAGCCCATCTCGTGCGTCACGACCAGCATGGTCATGCCTGTGCGCGCCAGCTCTTTCATGACATCCAACACTTCTTTGATCATCTCGGGGTCAAGCGCCGATGTCGGCTCGTCAAAGAGCATGATCTTCGGCTCCATGGCCAAGGCGCGGGCGATAGCGACGCGCTGTTGCTGCCCGCCGGAAAGCTGCCCGGGGTACTTGTAGGCTTGCTCGGGGATGCCGACGCGCTCCAGCAATTCCATAGCCCGTTGTTCGGCTTTGTCGCGCGCCCAGTGCCGCACTTTCATCGGCGCGAGCGAGATGTTGTC
>DAOUJB010000591.1:0-3639 GCA_034423155.1 Anaerolineae bacterium
ACCTAGAATTGCGAAGGTGGTGAGAACAGAATGGCTTCTGTCAAACTCAAGCCAGGCGAAAGTCAAGAGCAGTTGCTGCGCCGCTTTCGCAAGCGCGTGACCAACGCGGGCATTTTGAGCACAGTGCGTCGCAAGCGCTGGCATATCTCCAAGAGCGAGCTGCGCCGCATCGAGAAGAAAAAGGCGATCCGCCGCTCGCGCCGTCGACTGCGCCGCAACTGATGATCGTTGGGCGGCCCAGACAGGTCGCCAAACTTGTGATATCGCAACGCGTCGCCCAGCCAGCAACGGTGGGCAGACTCGGGTGTATATGGTGTTGAAGCGAACAAATATCGAATAGCAGGAGGCACATGGCAAAGAAAGAAGAAAAAATTGAAGTAGAAGGAACGGTTGTCGAGGCGCTGCCAAATACGCAATTCATGGTCGAGTTGGAAAATGGGCATCGCTTGCTGGCTTATCTATCGGGCAAGATGCGCAAGTTTTACATCCGGATTTTGTTGGGAGACCGCGTCAAGGTGGAGATGTCGCCCTACGATATGAATCGCGGTCGCATCATTTATCGCCATAAGGACAATGTGCGCACTTGAGCGCTTATTGAACCTAGTTCACCGAAATCAAGACGAGTCATCGCGGGCGGTGGCTCGTTTTGATTTCCGCCCCCAGTGCACAGCCATCGTGCCCAGCATGAATACCCGATAGCGCACATCACAAAAGCCAGCCGCTTCGACCAGGTGCGCCAATTCCTGCGGCGTCTTGAATAGCGCGGTCGATTCGGGCAGATAGCGATAGGCATCGGCCGCCGCTTTGCCAGCCACCAGCCGTCCCAGCAGGGGAATCCCCACCTTCAGATGCAGGTTGATCAAGGGCTTCAGCAAGCTATCGGGCGCTGGCGAAGTATCCAGGATGACGATGCGTCCGCCGGGCCGCAAGACGCGCCATTGCTCGGCCAGGGCTTGCGGAATATCCACCACATTTCGCAGCAGATATGCCGAGACCACGGCATCAAAACTGGCATCGACATAGGGTAGGCACAGGGCATCGGCTCCCGCCCAGTCGATTCTGTTGCCGCCGCGCCGGTTTTTCCCCACGCGCATCATTTCCAGGGCAAAATCGGCACCATGCACGCGGGCTCCTGGTTGCTGCTGCAACGCTTCCCGAGCGATGTCACCCGTGCCCGTGGCGATATCCAGCAGCCGGCCCCGCGCTGGCAAATCCGCCACCTGGACAGCGAAACGCCGCCACTTGCGGTCTTGGCCGCCGGTGATGAGCCGATTCATCAGGTCATAGCGCCCGGCGATGCGGTCGAACATGCCGCGTACATAGTCGGCGCGCGCTTTTCCTCGCAGATGGGCCATGCGCCTAATCCACAGGGCGTCGCGCTTCGAAGAGCAGCCAATCGCCTTGCTGATGCCGAGCCACGATGTGAAGTCCCGCCCGTTCCAGCGCCGCTGCCACTTCGTCGGCTTGGTCGTCTATGATGCCGCTGAAGAGCGCCGTCCCGCCCGGCCGCACGATTTCGCCCAAACCTTGCGCCGCCAGCTGCATAATCACGCGCGCCAATATATTGACGATGAGTAGATCGAAGCGCCGCGCCGCCGTGCGCACACTTTCCATGCTGCCCTGTTGTGCGGTGATGCGCTCCCCGACTTCATTGTAGATGGCGTTTTCGCGGGTTGCCGCAACAGCGATGGCATCGATATCCAGCGCCAGCACCTGCCGCGCGCCCAGCTTGACCGCCGCTATCGACAAAATGCCGCTGCCACAGCCCAGGTCCAGCGCCACCTGCCCGGGCTGAATCACCCGTTCCAGGGCTTGCAGGCAGAGCTGCGTGGTCGGGTGCGTGCCCGTGCCAAAAGCCATGCCAGGATCAAGCGCGATATCTATGTCGCCGTCCGCCAGCTTCGCATCGATCCAACGCGGGCGGATCAGCAGGCGCCTGCCTATGCGCAGCGGCTGATAATGCGCTTTCCAGGCCTCTGCCCAATCGTCCTCGTGGAGCAGGCGATAGACCGGTTCTGGCATCGGGTAGAGTTGGCGCATGTGCCCCAGCGCGGCTTCCAACTGCGTTTTGGTGTTGCCAGCGCGGGAATCGTCAGGGAAGTAGGCGCGCAGGATTAGGTTCTGCGCCGGCGGCAGGTCGGCTTCGTCCCAGGTGTCGGGCGCGATGTCAGCTTGTTCCAGCGAGACGCCTTGATGCCCATAACGACCCAGCACCTCGGCGATCGCTTCCGCGCTCTCGCCATCGACGCGCAGGCTGACCTCGATCCAGCGGCTCATGCGGACTTATTTGTCGTCGCCGGCGAGAAAGTCCATCGCCCGTTCAAACAAGCCGCGACCGCTGCGCTGTGGCGATATCTCGCGCCCAAAGGTTTCGGCCAGTTGCGCGAAGAGTTCTCGTTGTTGTTCGTTCAAGTTGGTCGGCGTGACCACTTGGACGCCAACCAGTTGATCGCCGCGACCGCTGCTGCTACCGTCGGCGCGCAGCCTGGGGAAGCCGCGTCCTCGCAAACGGAATATCTTGCCTGTCTGCGTGCCCGGCGAGATATCGAGATCGATTTTGCCATCCACAGTCTCGACCTGGATGGTATCGCCCAGCGCCGCTTGCGCGATATTGATGTTGATGTCCAGGATAATGTCGTTTTCGTTGCGCTTGAAATAGGCGTGGTCTCTCACATGCACAACCACGAACAAGTTGCCCGGTGGCGCGCCGTTTTCGCCCGCATCGCCTTCGCCGCGCACCTGGATTTGGATGCCTTCGCTGACGCCAGGCGGAATTTTGACATTCAGCAGCGCGCGCTGACGCCGCCGGCCACTGCCATCACAACTGCGACAGGGGTTGGTAATCGTGCTGCCTTTGCCACCACAGCTGGGGCAAGTGTGCGTGCGCACCATCGAGCCGAGCAGTGTCTGCTGCACCTGGCGCACCTCGCCGCTGCCATTGCAGTTTCGGCAGGTCATAGTCCGCGAGCCTTCCGCCGCGCCGCTGCCATCACACGCTTCGCAGCTTTCGAGGCGCAGGAATTCAACTTCTTTTTCGATGCCAAAGACAGAATCGATGAAGTCGATTGTCACATCGACGCGGCGGTCACTTCCGCGGCTGGGCGCTCTCCGCCGTCCACCCCGCTGTTCGCCGAAAGCGCTGTTAAACATATCGAAAATGTCTTCGAAGCCAAAGCCGCCCATGCCCTGGCCGAAACCGCTCGCGCCATTCAGCCCGGCGTGCCCGAAGCGGTCATAACGCGCGCGCATCTCATCGTCCGAAAGCACTTCGTAGGCGGCGGTGATCTCTTTGAACTTGTCTTCGGCATCGGCTTCTTCGCTGACATCGGGGTGATATTGACGCGCCAGACGCCGGAAGGCGCTCTTAATTTGCTTGGTATCGGCGCTGCGCTGGACGCCTAGTACCTCATAATAGTCTCTGGGCATCAGTCGGTCTCTCTTTCAACAGGAGTAATTTGGCGGGCAGGGCATCCAAAAAAAGCGCTGCCCAAACCAAATGATAGCGCATTGCCCGGCTGAGACGCACAACCGGGCTTGCCAGTCTAGGCTTCGGTGAACTCCGCGTCGATGACATCTTCGTCTTCGGGGCGGTTTTGCGTGCCGTCGCCGGGCGCATCGCCATCCTGGTACATCGCGCCG
>DAOUJB010000592.1:0-10966 GCA_034423155.1 Anaerolineae bacterium
GTCGGTTCGAAGCCTTTGACGCGCTTGGTGGCTGTCTGCCAGATATTGGGCACGAAAGTCCAGTCGTAGGCGACTTCTTCGTGGCTGATGCGCTGGATCTCTTTGTAGATCTCCCCGCGTTCGACCGGATCGCAACCGGGCAGCGTCCGCGCCTGGTCGATTAGCTCGTCGACTTCTGGATTGACATAGGAGCTGGTGTTGCTGCCGCCGGGGTTGCCACCATTGTCCTGTGCGCTGTAGAGGATGCCCATGAAGTCGTTGGGGTCGGGCGCGCCGCCGGTGCCGCCACTGTTGCTCATGGAGGTGCCGTCGTGCTGCTGACCGAACAAGACCGTGCTGAGGTAGTTCGCCCATTCGACCAATTCGACAGTAACTTCAACGCCGATGTCCTTGAGTTGATCCTGCGCGATGAGCGTGGTGGTGGGGAACATCGTGAGGATATCGCTGTAGGGGATGTTGAGTGTCAAACGCTGGCCGTCTTTCTCGCGCACGCCATCGCCATCGCTGTCGACCCAGCCGGCTTCTTCGAGCAGCGCTCTGGCGGCGTCTGGATCATAGGGATAAGGCTCGATGTCGTTATTGTAGGCAGCGCCGTGATAGGGATTGACCGCGCCCACCAGACGCGTTCCGCCTTGATCACCGCCCATCGTCGCCAGGATGTCGAACTTGTTGTAGCCCATGGCGATCGCTTTGCGCACATTGACATCGGTGAGGATCGGATGCGCCGGCTGGTCTTGACGATTGCCGTCCGCATCAAACGCCGCTGTCGGCTGGGTCGGGTCTGCCCAATTCAAGCTCATGAACTTCACCGACATTTGTGGGAAGATCTGCCACTGCAAGTTGCTGGTATCGGCGATCTGGGCGAAGATGTCGCCGTGCAGATAGGTGTAGTCAATCTCGCCAGCTTGCAGCGACTGCGCCGCCAATTCGTGCGAGCCGACATTGCGATTGATCAGGTAGGGGATGCCGACATCGCCGCCCCACCAAGTGGGATTGGCATAATAGCTCTGGAATTCGGCGGGCTCGAAGGCGTCCATGATGTAGGGACCGCCGCTGATTTCAAGCGGATTGGTGCTGATCTCGCCATTCTTGAAATCGCTGAAATCGGCTTCGAAGCGATGCGCCGGCATCAGGCGCGTCCCGCCCAATTCGGCGAAGACCGTGCAATCCGCCTCGCTCAAAACCACGCGGAATGTCTTGTCGTCAACAACCTCGACGCCTTCGACATTGGCGAAATCGGCCGCGCGCCACGATCCCACCTCTGGCGACTTGATGGCGTCAACGACAAATTTCATGTCATGCGAAGTGATCGGCACGCCATCGCTCCAATTCGCGTCGTCGCGAATATGGAAAGTGTAAGACAGCCCATCGTCGCTGGCTTCCCAGGTGGTCAGCCCGGGAATCGGGTCATAGGTCTGCGGGTCGATTTCATAGGGCTTGGGCCACAACATGCTGTAGGCTTGGAACGAAGCGCCATCGCTGCTTAGAACGGGATTGAATGTGCTGACATTGCCAAAACCTCTGATGACAATGGTCTCGGAGTCTTGCCCCAGCGCCAATGGCACGGCAAGCACTAGCAGCACGATGAACAATAACTTGAGCACTCTCATGGGAATCTCCTTTGTATGGAACACATAGGGAGTCGCAGCGCGCCGCTCCCTAAGGCGACTATAGCAGTTTTGGGCGGGTAATGCGAAAAATGGGCGGACGCGGCGAATTTGCTGGATAAAGATGTCACTGGCAGGGGCAGGCTGCGGACTATGTCGCAACTTTTTAGACGAAGACAGATTTCCCTCTACACTAGGCAGTATCGGAGAAAACGAGAAGAGAGCGCAATCACATGCCCACACTTTCCAACTTTACGCAGTTTGAAGGACGCTATTGGGACACAGCTGCCATCCGCAATGTCCTGGATTATCAAGGGGTCAAAGCTCCGCATACGGGCCAGCCCTATAGCGAAGCGATGCTGCTTGGCATCAGCGGCGGCGTCACCTTCGGCTATTTCACCTTCCACTACCAGGGCTATGACCCGCAGGTCAACTTGCTGACGCGCAACACCTTCGCTCCGATGGAGACGATCTTCGACCGATTGAAAATCCCGCGCGACTTGCGGCGCAGCGCCAGTGCCGACAAAGGCCGGCAGCATCTGCTTGACGCGCTGGAAGAGGGCTGCGCGCCGATTGCCAGCCCGGATGGCTCGTTGCTGCCTTATAATGCTATCGCCTATGACGAAGCCAACTGGCACACAATGCCGCTGGTCATTTATGGCTACGAGCCGGAGCTGGGCGAAGCCTACATATCCGACCGCAGCCGCGTTTCGCTGACTGTCAGCGTCGACGATCTGGACAAGGCGCGCGGGCGCATCAAGAAAGAGCGACATGCCCTGACGCTGCTGGGCGCGCCGGATGAAAGCATGCTCGCCGCTGCGATACGGGGCGGCATCAACGACTGCCTAAAGCTGATGACCGAAAAGCCGCCCAAAGGCTCGGCCAAGAACTTCGGCTTGCGGGCGCTGCAAAACTGGGCGGACATGCTGGAAAAGACCAGCCGCGGCAGCTGGGCAAAAGAGTATCCGAGCGGTCGCCCGTTGCTGGCGGCGCTGACCAGCGCTTATACCTTTTTAGGTCCGGCTTTTGGCAAGACGGTTCAAGCCGAGCGCGATATTTACGCTGATTTCCTCGATGAGGCGGCGCAGATTCTTGAGCAGACTGCGTTGACGGATGCCGCTGCGCAATATCGAGCCGCGGGCGAGGCATGGGCTGCATTGCTCGATAGTCTGCTGCCGAAACAGGTGCCGATGCTGGGGGACGCGCGCGAAGCGATCGACCGCAAGACCGATCTCTTCATCGAGAGCGGCGCCGCCTATTTGGACGAGATCATCGCCCAACGCGACCGGCTGGATTCGCTCAAGAGCGAGGCGGAGCGCCACTTCCCGCTGAGCGACGGCGAGATCGCCGACCTGCGAGCCAACATTCGCGAACAAGTCCTGCAGGTTCGTGAAGCAGAAGAAGCAGCGGTGGCGGCGTTGAAAGGGGCTATCGAGTAAGTTCGCTGGGCAGAGAGCGCCCAGGCTGCGATGCGCTCTTGACATATTAGAACACAGGTGCTATGGTAGTGGCGTTAGCGAATCCGCGTCAATGGCACTACACTAGCGGCAAGCCCGAGAGAAACGAGACACCTGCGATGGCAAAGCGAACCCAAGCGCTAAAGACGATCAAGACTTTCGACAACGGCAACCACGAAGCCCGCCAAAAGGCTTTGGACGCCACCCTCACCGATATCACCAAACGCTATGGCGATGGCACCATCTTCAACCTGGGCGCTGGCAGCGGCTTGCAGGTCGAAGCCATCCCGACTGGCTCGCTGGGCATCGATATTTCGCTGGGCGTAGGTGGTGTGCCGCGCGGACGCATCGTGGAGATTTATGGACCCGAGAGCAGCGGCAAAACCACGCTCTGTCTGCATGTGGTGGCAGAAGCGCAAAAGACCGGCGGCATCTGCGCTTTCATCGATATGGAACACGCGCTCGACCCCACCTATGCCGAAAAAATCGGCGTGAACACCCAGCAGCTGTATGTCAGCCAGCCCGACACGGGCGAACAGGCGCTGGAGATCACCGAGCATCTGGTGCGCTCGGGCGCGCTGGATGTCATCGTGATCGATAGTGTGGCGGCGCTCGTGCCCCGCGCGGAGATCGAAGGCGAGATGGGCGACAGCCATGTCGGCTTGCAGGCGCGTTTGATGAGCCAGGCGCTGCGCAAGCTGGCCGGCGCGATCAAGCAGAGCAATGTCTGTGTCATCTTCACCAACCAGCTGCGCGAGAAAGTCGGCGTGATGTTTGGCAGCCCCGAGACGACGCCGGGTGGCCGGGCGCTGAAATTCTATGCCAGCGTGCGCATCGACATCCGCCGTATCCAGCAGATCAAGCACACGGGCGATATCGTGGGCAACCGCACGCGCGTCAAGGTCAAAAAGAACAAGGTCGCCGCGCCCTTCAAGCAATGCGAATTCGACATCATGTTCAATCGCGGCATCAGCAAATCGGGCGAGATCATCGATATCGGCACCGAGCTAGGCATTATCGACAAACGCGGCGCTTTTTATCGCTATGGCGATGAGCTGCTGGGGCAGGGCAGAGAGAATGCCAAGCGCTTCCTGGAGAGCAATGGCGCGATGAGCGGTCTGATCGAAGACAAAATCCGCCGCACCTTTGGCTTGCCGGCGATGGCGGAGGCGACTGGGGAAATCTAATCCCCTCAGTCCCCCCGTCGGGTCGGGGAGAGGTCAGCGCCGCAAATGAAATCCATGCGGGCGTGGGCTCAGCGGTGATTGCCGCCATCATGCACGGGCGCAACGGTTATGGCTGCGACATCGTTGACGACTACATATCAATCGCCCGCGAACGCGTGGCTGATTATCGAGCGGGAGTCTTGAAAACGCGACCGATGGGCAAGCCGCTCTACGATCCCAGCTTGCCCAATGGCGGGCATCAGATTGACCTTGAACTGCGGTCCTGCTATACTGAGGTTGAGCTAGCCGGTAAGGGTGCAACATGAGGGACCTGACGGTCAACTACATTTCGTTCATTGTCCTGTTTGCGGCTGTCACTGCAATCTTGTGCATTCAGCGAGGGCACTCAGCGCAGGAAATTCTTACCTATTTGACCTTCATATTTATCGTGGTGTATTCGGTGCATCGGCGATAGATGCGGTTTAGTTTTCATCAAGTCATTACAATACTCGCGATCGGTTCAGGGTTCGCTCTCATGTACAATGGGACGGCCGGAACTGAAGTATTTCTCTATTTATGCGGTGTAGCAATCCTGGCGACTGTGCTGATTCCGAACCGAAGAGTTGAAATAGTTGCGAAGCTGCGAGGATTCCAGATTAGATTGAGGTCTCTGCCGGACCCGGAATCGCCGAGACCGCCAGCGCTGGACGATCCAACTTCGTCCGACGCAGTGTCTGACAGGAATCCGGACAAAGATCGTCTCGACAGCAAGTGATCGTACTTCCAATTAGTTCTATCCAGCTGCCTGCCCCGCCAACCACTCCGCCTCGCTGACCAGTTCGCCATTGGTGACTTCGCCGCGCTGGTAGCGTTTGTTCTTGTCGAAGTGCAGCTCGACCTCCGCCTGGAATGGACAGCGAGCCGCGCTGGCCACTTTGCGGCACCAATAATTCTTGCCATCGTCGGCGCGTGACAAATCGTTCAGCGGGTCGACGCGGATGCGCAGCACCTGTTTGCACATTTTCGGGCGCACATAAAAATAGATGCCGCGGTCTTCATCGCGTCCGCCGCCACCGAACAAGCTCTTCAATATGTTCATCGTCGGTTTCCTCAACCCACTTGCAGGTCCCAAGCCGCCAGATCCGCCATGATAGCGTGCGCGGTCATATCCAGATGCACGGGCGTCACGCTTATGTAATCGCGATGCACCGCCCACAGGTCAGTGCCCAATTCGTCGGTATCGCCAGTCGGTGGCTCGCCGCCGATTCTCAGCAGATTTTCGCCCACATGCACCAGCTTGTCGCGATAATCGCGCACACCCTGCCGCGTAACCCGCATGCCGCGCAGCTCTTCCGCACGATCAACCGCCGGCACATTCACATTCAGGATGGTCAGCGGAGGCAAGCCACGCGTCAACACCTGTTCCACGATGTGCGTTGCCGCCTGTGCCGCCAGCGCATAATCGCCCACAGCATCGGCATCGGCGCGCGCTAGGGACAAAGCTACCGCTGGCAAGCCGTGGATTGCGCCTTCCAGAGCTGCCGTTACCGTGCCGCTGTAGGTCAAATCCTGGCTCATATTCTCGCCGCGGTTGATGCCCGAAACGACGATATCCGGCTTTTGCTCCACCAGCCCCAGCAGCGCCAGCGCGATGCAGTCGGCCGGCGAGCCTTCCACAGCCAGCGCGTCGATGTCCTTGCCGATTGTGCAGCGATGATAGCGAATATCTTGCGAGAGCGTGATTTTGTGCCCGCTGGCGCTTTGGTTGGTGAAAGGCGCGCAGACCTGTACATCGCCCAGCGAACGCATCGCCTCGGCCAGAGCCAGGATGCCCGGCGCAGCATAACCATCATCGTTGGTCACCAGGATAGAAGCCACCGCTAGGCGCAATCGCCCGCGGCCAGGGTGAATGGCTGGCTGGTCGCGCTGTTGTCGCTGATATCGGTCTCCGCGACCTGGATGCCGCCCACAGACACACGGATGACCAAGTCGGTGCGCAGCGGCTCGCGCAGGGTGAGCGCCGCCTCCAGCTGATAACGCTCGTCTGCATCCAACCCTTGCATCAGCGTGATCGGCTCGGCAGTGACGACTTCGCCGCCATC
Organism: Anaerolineae bacterium; assembly: GCA_034423155.1. Lineage (GTDB taxonomy): Bacteria > Chloroflexota > Anaerolineae > Aggregatilineales > Phototrophicaceae > UBA6055. The sequence continues at coordinate 6,333 of DAOUJB010000592.1, forward strand.
GGACCTCAGCGCTTCGATGATTGGCAAGCCCAGCGTTGGCGCGCGATGCGTGCCGATGTTGCGGATGGTCGCCTTGACGGCGATCGCTTCTCCGCACACGGGCGCATCGGGCTGCAGGCGCAGATCCTCGACCACCAGGTTGGGCAGGGGCGGCGGCGGACCCATCTCGGCTGGCAAGCCAGTCGTATCTACCTCAGCGACCGACTCGGCCAGCAACCAGGCTTGTTCTTCGTCTTCGTGCTGAATGCGATACCAGTCACGATAGGCGCTGACCGCAATGATGACGATGGACGCATCCCGTTCCAGCTCACCGATGATATCGTGATCAGCGCTGGGACCGTAGCGCAGCTCGCCAGGCTGGATGAGAGTCGCGGTCACATGTGGCTGGTCCGGCGCACCGGTCGGGGCATCACCTGCATCATCCGTATCGGCTGTGGTTTCGGCGCTGTCTGCCTCGGCTGGCTGGCTTTCTCCTTGCGCGATCACGCGGATCATCACATCGGCTCGCGCAGAGGTGCCGTCTTCGCGTTCGGCCGTCACCGCCAATTGATAATCGCCGGGATTGCTGGTGGGCCAGTCGATACTCAAGGGCAATGTCGCGGCACCAGTTTCGTTGGGATTGACTTTTTCGCCCAGCAGCGCCCCGTCCAGCAACACGCTGACACGCGCCAGGTCTGCGCCGGCATTTTCCACGCGCGCTTGCACAATCACAGTCGTGCCAGCCAGAAATGTCTGGTTGGGCAGCGGGGCGGCGATGACGATCTGTGGCGGACCTGCGAAGCGTGTACCGGCTCCTGGCGGCGAGAAATCGAGATTGCAGCCAGCGCCAGCCAGCACCAGCGCTGCAAAAAGGCACGCCCGTATCAAGCTCGCTGTGGTGCCCAATGGCATGGACAATACCCCTGTGCCTCTAGACCTGGCGTGCACCATAATGCTAGCAGAAAACGCACGCTTTGGCTACCATATCAGCAGAGGGGCAGGCAGGAGCAACCATGTCGGTTTTGCGCGGCAAGCGCATTGTTTTGGGCGTCTGTGGCAGCATCGCCGCCTACAAAGCGGTCGACCTGGCCAGTCAGCTAACCCAAGCCGGCGCCCAGGTCGATGTCATCATGACCACGGCTGCCCAACGATTCCTGAGCGCGCTGACATTTCAGGCGGTCACGGGTCGGCCTGTCTATTGCGAATTGTGGCAAAGCGGCGAGACAGGCGGTTTGCCCAGCCATATTGCTCATATCGGACTCGCCGAAGCTGCCGACCTGCTGATTATCGCACCCATCACCGCCAATACGCTGGCCAAGCTGGCACAGGGCTTGGCGGACGACCTGCTGACAGTCAGCGCGTTGGCCGCTGCTTGTCAGCTGCTGCTGGCGCCGGCCATGGATGGCAATATGTACGATCATCCCGCCACCCAAGCCAACATTCAAACCCTGCAATCACGCGGCGCGCAGCTCGTCCAGCCAGAAAGCGGACGCCTCGCCAGCGGACTCATCGGCACAGGCCGTCTGCCCGAGACGGCGACTTTGCTGGGGCATTGTCGGCGGACGCTGGGCTTGGATGGCGAATTGGCCGGGCAGAAACTGGTGGTGACGGCGGGCGGCACTCGCGAGGCGCTCGACCCCGTGCGTTTTGTGAGCAATCGTTCCAGCGGCAAGCAGGGTTATGCGATCGCCCAGGCGGCTCTCGATGCTGGCGCGCGCGTCGTGTTGATTTCGTCCGCGCAGCATCTGTCAGCCCCGGTCGGCGCGCTACTGGTGCGTGTCGAATCGGCTGAAGATATGCGGCGGGCGGTGCTGGAGCATGTGGCCGGGGCGGCGGCGCTGGTCATGGCGGCGGCTGTGGCCGACTATCGCCCACGGCAGGTCGCGCAGCACAAGATCAAAAAGGCGGATGCGGCGCTGCGTCTGGACTTGACGCGAACCGACGATATCTTGCTGGCGGTCAAAGCCCAGCGCCAGGCCAGCGGCTATCCGGTCATCGTGGTCGGATTCGCAGCCGAAAGCGAAAATCTGCTGGAAAATGCCAGCGACAAGCTGCAGAGCAAAGGCTTGGACTTGTTGGTGGCGAACGACATCACTGCTCCCGACGCCGGCTTTGCGGTCGACAGCAATCGCGTGGTCGTGCTGGATTCGGACGGCGGTTTGCAGCGCATCGAGCTGAGCAGCAAAGCCAGCATCGGCGCCAGCATCATCCAGCGCATCGGCAGTCTGCTGGCCTAAAGCCCTAATCCAGGCTCAAACCCAGTTCCTGCACCGCATGCAGCGCGCGACAATGCGCCACATAACCCGCCAGCGTCTGGGCGCAGCCGACTCGGTAATAGGGAATCAGCCACTCCACGCCAGCCGCGGCGAAGCCTGTCTGCCGATAGACGATTTGCGCGCCGGCCTCAACATCGCTGAACGCAAGCTGGATGGTGGTGTCGTCCGCCCAGCTTGGGTCGCGCCAGGTATAGGCGAGGCTATGTGGTGGCTGCCACAGCGTGATGCGCCCGATGACCAGTTCGCTGCCGTCGGCGAATGTTTCATAATAGCGTCCGCCCGGCTGCGTCTCGAAGCGGATGTGCTGCGGACGAGTCGTCTTGGGCGCGAAGCTGTAGGGGAAGACGCCTTGCCGGGGCCACCAACTGTCCATCTGCTCGGTGAAGACCGCAAAAGCCTCCGCTGCGGGCAGGGGGACGCATTTTTGCAATTCTATGTCTGGCATCGGTTTGCCATCCCCAAACATGGTGGAAGCTTACGTTTCGTATTGGCTGGCTGATGGTATTGTAGCAACATTGACCACTCAGAACACTAAGAGCGCGAAATAAGCGCCGGGCATGACCGTAGGCCGCAAATCGTCCAAACCGTGTTACAATTCGACTCGGCAATAAAACTGGAGGTGAGGCGTGCTTGCCCCAAAATTGCTTCGTGATGTTCAGCGCCTAAGCCAGAATGAAAAGCAAGAACTCTTTGACTGGTTGGTAGACGCCTTGTCAAGCGACCCTGAATGGCAGGACTTGGCTGGCATGCGCGATGTCAGGATGCCAGAACCTATTCGCGTTTCCGATGAGGCGATCGCTATGTTTGAGAGCTTCGAAGAGGAAGCCAGGCAAATTGGCTGAGACGCTGACATTCCCGTATTCTGTTAATCGCGACTTCGCACCCGACAGCCGGCCGAGACCATTCTTGCCTGTGTTAATGCGATATCGTTCTCTCAACAGATTTCAGATAGCATTGCACACTGCCTGATCGGCGGCGTGCGCAGTTACACTGCAAGCATCTTACTCTTGCGCCCAAGCGAAACGGAAGCCCCCACCATGTTTGAGGACCCGCAGCAAGTCGCCGACGCCCTGCGCGAGCAGCAGTATATCGCCACGGACGAAATCGCTACAGTCGCCTACCTGGCGGACAAGCTGGGCAAACCGCTGCTGGTGGAAGGACCGGCCGGCGTCGGCAAAACCGAATTGGCAAAAGCCTGGTCGGGCGCTGCCGGCCGGCCTCTCATCCGCCTGCAATGCTACGAAGGGCTGGACGAAAGCAAGGCGCTGTATGAATGGGAATATGCCAAGCAGATGCTCTATACCCAGTTGCTGCGCGACAAGCTCAGCGACCTGCTGGCTGCGGCTGATACGCTGCGACAAGCCGCCGACCGCCTGGGCGAAGAAGACGATGTCTTTTTCAGCGAGCGCTTTCTGCTGGCGAGGCCCCTGCTGGCGGCGCTGACAGCCGACCAACCCGCCGTGCTGCTGATTGACGAGATCGACCGCGCCGATGCCGAATTCGAGGCTTTTCTGCTGGAAATCCTCAGCGACTTCCAGGTATCCATCCCCGAGCTGGGCACGATAAGCGCGCGTCACCACCCCAGCGTCGTGCTGACCAGCAACAATACGCGCGAATTGTCCGAAGCGCTCAAACGCCGCTGCCTCTACCTGTTTGTCGATTATCCCAGCCACGAAGCCGAGTTGAATATCGTCAAGCTGCGCGTGCCCGACCTCAGCGACAAGCTGGCGCGGCAAACTGTCGAGGTCGTGCAGGGCATGCGCCGGCTCGACCTTAAGAAGAATCCCAGCGTCTCCGAGACGATCGACTGGGCGAAGGCGCTGGTCATGCTCAATGCCGACAACATCGACCAGAAAACGTTGGAAACCACGCTGACCGTCCTGCTCAAACACGAAAGCGATGTGCAAAAGGCGCGCCGTCAGTTGCAGCAGGGGGATGAAAGCGACAGACAATATCCTCGCCGCCGCCGCTCCGATTGGAATTAGGACGCATAGCCGCACTGCAGCAATAGTGTAAAGTGAACCCCACGAACACCAAGGGCACAGAAGTAGGGGCGATACTTGTATCGCCCACCTTGTAGACAGATGGGCGACTCAAGAGTCGCCCCTACACAGCACAAGAATCTCAATTACCTTGTGTCCCTGTGGCGAAAACCTTCCCATTCTCTTCCCACAAGCATTGCTGCCAAGGGCACGCACTATACTTCCAGAGCCGAGTCGGCTAGACTGATGCCATGAATGAAGCCGACCCGACCCGCGAATTCGTGCAGACTCTGTCGCGCGCGCCGCTGCTGCTCTATCAACTCGGCTGGGGACCTGCGCTGGACTGGCTGCCGCTGCTGGCGCTGACGACTCGCGATTGCGACACGGGCGAGCCGCG
>DAOUJB010000593.1:0-3255 GCA_034423155.1 Anaerolineae bacterium
GGGGGGGGGGGGGGGGGGGGGGGGGGGGTAGAATATGCGTTCTGGCGGGCAGTGGAGAAAAAGCAGCGACCTTCCCTTCGCGCTAAGAACGTCACTGGTCTCATTGCCAAACCTCTTTTCAGTATTGTTACGATACGGGAGTATAAGCGAATTGCTGGCTGCTGTCAAATTCAGGTTTAGGGAGGGTGGGGGAAAGTCGCGGGTATCCACAAAATTCGACGCTCCTGGGGGCCGGACTTTTTGCTTTACCCGTCAAAGCAGATTACTATTGGAGTACCTCCCGCCGGACCGAGCGATAGGTTCGCGCTCATGCAGAAACGAATGATCGATTTCATCCGCGCCTTGCGCGCCGCTGGCGTCCGCGTCTCGCTGGCGGAGAGCCAGGACGCGATGTTCGGCGTGGACGAGACCGGCGTGCGCGATGCGGATACCTTCAAAAGCGCGCTCAAAGCCGCGCTCGTCAAAGACCGGCGTCACCAGCCCATCTTCGATTATTTCTTCCCGCTCTTCTTCACCGACAACAAGCCACCGCTGGAGAATATCCTCGAGCAGCTGGGCGCGGACGAAGAACAACTGCTGCAAGAAGCCATGCAAAATTTGCAGAGCGAGCTGGATGCCCTGCGCGATTTGTTGCAGCGCTTGCTGGAAGGGCGCGAATTCAGCGAAGAAGAATTGCAGCAAATGGCGGAAATGACGGGCTTGCCCCAGGGCGACGACATGTACATGCGCCCCTGGTTCGAGCGGCGCATGGAGCGCGCGGCCGGCTTGTCGCAGCTGGAGCGCATGCTGGACGAGCTGCTGGACGAGCTGGCGGCGCTGGGCATGGACGAAGCAGCGCTAGACGAGCTCGAACAAAAGCTGCGCGAGAATATGCGCGGGCTGCGCGAGCAAATCTCTCAGCATGTCGGCGCATCGCTGGCGGAACAAATGGCGAAGCAGCCCCCGCGCGAAAAACCCGACCTGCTGGATACACCCTTGCAGCGGCTGAGCAGCGGCGATATGGACGATGTGCGCGACGAAGTGCGGCGGCTGGCGGCGCGTTTGCGAACGCGAGCAGCCCTGCGCCAAAAACGCGCCAAAAGCGGCGCATTCGACCCGCGCAAAACCATCCGCAAAAATATGCGCTATGGCGGCGTGCCCATGGAAGCGCAATTCCGCATCCGCCACAAAAAACCCAGCCTCATCCTCATCTGCGACCTCAGCACATCCATGCGCTATGCCGTCGAGTTTCTGCTGACGCTGGTCTATGAGTTGAGCGACCAGGTGCGGCGCACGCACAGCTTCATCTTCATCGACGACCTGGTCGATGTCAGCACCGACCTGGCGCAGCTGCCCCCGCGCGAGGCTGTGGCGCAGATCATGCAGCAGAACCCGCCCGGCTATTACAGCACCGACCTGGGCAACAGCCTGCGCAGCTTCCAGCAAGAGCACCTGCATCTGGTCGACAGCCGCAGCAGCATCATCGTCTTTGGCGATGGCCGCAACAATTACAACGACCCGCGCCTGGATATCGCCCAGGAGCTTCAGCGCAAAAGCCGCCGCCTGCTCTGGTTCTGTCCCGAGCCACGCCAACTCTGGGGAAGCGGCGATAGCGATATGTGGGAATACAACATGGTCGCCGACCGCGTCTTTCTGGTGCGCAGCCTGCGACAACTGGCGGAAGCTGTCGATCGCCTGCTGGCGGATGGCTAAGGGCGGTGCTCTGCTACAATGAGGGACGAAGGCAGGTTGAGCAGCGAAGCGACTCGAATGGCTGAAACAATGACAATCCGCAGTTTGGAAGATATCCGCCGTTTGCGGCCGCAGATCATGGATTTGGCGCGCCAGTATCGGGGCAAGCAGGTGTCGGTGTTTGGCTCCTGCGTGCGGGGAGAATTGCGAGATGACAGCGACATTGATTTCCTGGTTGATTTTGAAAGCAATTTCCGCCTGACTGACCTCATCCGTTTGACCCAAAAGCTGGAAGAACTGGTCGGGCGGAAGGTTGATGTTGTGCCGCGGCAAGCCTTGCGGAAAGAGCTGGAGGCCTTCGTGCTAAGTGAAATGCAAGCCCTTTGAGACGAAGCCAGCAACTCTACCTGCAGGATATTCTCGATCAAATTCTGCATATTGAATTCTGCACCGCCTGTGGCCGCGAAGGTTTTCTCGAAGACAGATTGCTGCAGGATGGGGTCATTCTCGCTTTCATGATCATCGGTGAAGCCGTTAAACGCCTAGACAAGGACATGATCGAGGCTTTCCCAGAAGTCATGTGGAGCGACTATGCCGGTTTTCGTGACGTGCTTATTCATCGTTATCATGATATTTTGCTTGAACAAGTTTGGCTGTTTTCGCAGGAGGATCTTCCGGACTTGAAATCCGCGGTCACCGCGCTGCTGCAAAACCCGGACAGCGGCGAAGCAGAGACTTGAATTCTGCCACGCCGTCAATGGTAAAATGCTGTCGATCGCCTGCTGGCAGATGGCTAAGGGCGGGTTTCGCTGCCTGTTTCATGCTACAATCGCGGCAAGGAGGGCAACATGACCAACTACATACGCATCCCGGAAGAGATGGCGCGGAAGCTGCATGCCATTGCCAAGCGGGAAGACACCGAGCTCGCCAAGTCGGTGGGCGAAATGATTGAGAGTCAATTGGATGACCGACCATGGGCGACATTGGGGGATTTGGAGCTCTTTGCCAGAGAAGCTCGGAAGCGCATGAACGACGATTCACCTTCGGAAATGGTGGATGACTCCGCGCGGAGCCGCGAAATCCTGAATGCTGAGTTTGCCGATTACCTCATCAGCCGCACCCAGCCGTGACGTTCATTACAGACAGCAGTTTCCTGATAGCTCTGTTCAATAACAAGGATATTAACCACAAGCCGGCTCTTAATCTGTCCATTGGAAGCAGGGAGACAATTGTCGTGCCGGATGTTGTCTTGCCGGAAGTGAGCTACATACTCCGCCGTCGATTCAAGTATCCAAAGAATTTCATCTTCTTTGAATTCATCAATCGCGCCAAAGTCGACCTTGTGCCAGTTCTAAAGGACGACCTGGCAAGGATTGCCGAAATCACCCGACAGTACCCAACCGCTAACTTCGATCTGGTAGATTGCTGCATCATGGCGATTGCCGAGCGGCGCAAAATCACACGAATCGCAACCTTTGACCGGCGCGACTTCAGCTTCTTCCAGCCCCGCCACTGCCAGCGCCTCGCGCTCCTGCCATAGCCACAACCTTGCAACGCGCCACAAAACGCGCTAGCATCTAAATT
>DAOUJB010000594.1:0-5296 GCA_034423155.1 Anaerolineae bacterium
TGACGCTGCTGGCGACATCGCAGGCGGGCTTGTATGGCGTGGCGGTGGCGGCTGTGGGCATGCTATCGACCCTGGGCATCACCTTGGCGACCGATGCCTATGGACCGGTGGCGGACAACGCCGGTGGCATCGCCGAAATGTCCGATTTGCCAGAAAGCGTGCGCGACCGCACCGATGCGCTGGACAGCTTGGGCAATACGACTGCCGCGACTGGCAAAGGCTTCGCAATTGGTTCAGCAGCCATGACGGCGCTGGCATTGACTGCGGCATTCATCACGGCGCTGACGGCTGGCGGCAGCACGGCGCTGGGCGCGGCGGCCCACCCGGCCGATCTGCTGCTAAGCCCGCAATTTGTCACCGGATTGTTTATCGGCGGCTTGCTGCCTTTTGTCTTCAGCGCGCTGACCATGGTGGCTGTGGGCGATGCGGCGCAACAGATCGTCGAAGAAGTGCGGCGTCAATTCCGCGAATTGGGCATCATGGAAGGCAAAGGAAAACCCGATTATGAGCGCTGCGTTGCCATCAGTACCGACAGCGCCATCCGCCAGATGCTATTGCCGGGCATTATCGCGGTGGGCGTGCCGGTGGGCATGGCGCTGCTGGCGGTGCTGGGCAAGGACAACACGCTGGGCGAGTTCATCGCGCCGATTTCGCTGGTGGGCGTGCTGCTCGGTTCGCTGGTATGCGCTTTCATGCTGGCGGTGATGATGGCGAATGCGGGCGGCGCCTGGGATAACGCCAAGAAGTACATCGAAGCGGGCAACCTGGGCGGCAAGGGTTCGGATGCGCACAAAGCCGCGGTCGTCGGCGACACCGTGGGCGACCCGTTCAAGGATACATCGGGTCCTTCGTTGAATATTCTGCTGAAGCTGCTGGCCATCGTTTCGCTGGTGATCGCGCCCCTGATTGGCAGCGCTTTTCCGGGCTAGATGCAAACTGTCCCGTCTGGAAGTCGACTGTAGGGGCGATACTTGTATCGCCCATCAGAATCCCAAATTCGCGTAATGGGTTTAGGGACGAATCATGAATGAGACGTTGGAAAGCCCGCGTGGCTTGTACTTTGAAGAGTTCGTGGTCGGCGAGACCCTGCGCACGCGCGCGCGCACAATCACCGAATCCGACCTGGTGGCTTTCGCTGGCTTGACCGGCGATTACAACCCCATGCACACCGACGCCGAATACTGCGAAGGCTCGTTCATGGGCGAGCGGGTGGCGCATGGTTTGCTAACGCTGAGTTATGCGGTGGGGCAGGCGTATCAACTGGGCATATTGGAACGGACCGTGCTGGGCTTTCGCGGTCTGGAGATGAAGTTCAGCGCGCCCGTCTTCATTGGCGATACGATTCACGCCGAGCTGAAGGTCGCCGAGGTTCGTGCCGCGCGGCGTTTGGGCGGGGGCGTGGTCGTCCTGGAGATGCGCGTCATCAAACAGAACGGCGCGATCGCCCAGAAAGGCAGCCTCAGCCTGCTGATGATGTCGCGGCCGGCGGACGAGGCGGATTAGGCAAGCGCGCGTCTTGTGCGCCAATGTCGAAACGCAAAAAGAATCCGCAGCGGCAGCCCGTCGAATGCCAGCCGCGTGAAGATGCCCCATATGCCCGGTTTGTGCGCCAGCGTTATGCGGTCGGTCAGCTCGACCCCGCCAGACGCCTCACGAAAAATATGCTCGTGCCGCCAGTAGGCCATCGGTCCGCGCAGCTGCACATCGGCGAATGATTCGGGCGTGGGTCCAGGCTCGTGCCGCGCAATCCAACGCAGGGGTAGCGGACCAAACCACAGCCTGAATTCGACTTCGCCTTCGGTGATTGACTGGCGCTCGTCCCGCAGCAATTGCGCGAATATCGGCGGTGGCGTCAGTTTCGCCAGCGCCTGCGGATCCTGATGAAAGCGCAGCAGATCGTCCAGACTGGCATCAAAGTGACTGGTCTTGGCATAGACTGTTCGTTGGTTAGCGGGCATGTCTTCGCTCGACATTGATCTTCTCGTGCAGTGTGGCGGCGGCCTGGGCTGGATCGTCGGCGAACAGGATGCCGCGCGACGAGTTGATGATGAGTCCGCGCCTGGCGCTGTTTAGTCCCGCGCCCAGCACTTGCGCGATATCGCCGCCTTGTGCGCCAATGCCCGGCACCAGCAAAGTCATATCGCCGACTATTTCGCGAATCTGCGCCAGCTCGCGCGGATAGGTTGCGCCCGCCACCAGCATGATTCTGTCGCGCTCCTCCCGCTGCGCCGCTTGCTGCGCCACCACCCGCCATAGGGGCATCCCGTCCACCAGCAGGTTCTGCAGGTCGGCGCAACCGGGATTGGAAGTGCGGCACAGAACAATGCTGGCTTTGTCGGGATAGCTGAGGAAAGGCGCGAGCGCATCCCAGCCCAGATAGGGGTTGAGCGTGACGGCGTCAAATCCCAACTGGTCGAAGATGGCGCTGGCATAGGCGGCGCTGGTATTGCCGATATCCGCTCGTTTGGCATCGCAGATCGTCAATATGTCGGGGTGGTGCGCCCGCAGATAGTCGAGCGTATCCGCCAGCTGCTGCCAGCCTGTCGCGCCAGCCGCTTCGTAGAATGCGATGTTGAGCTTGAAAGCCGCGGCATATTGAGCGGTCGCGTCGATGATGTGGCGGTTGAATGCCAGCTGCGGCTGATCGTTCTGCAAGAACGACTTCGGAAGCCTCGCCAGGTCGCTGTCCAGCCCGACGCACAGCAGCGAATTTGCGGCTACAGCGCGGGCATCGTATTTGGCTGCGGCATTCGTCATTTGTCGCACTCCCAGTTGTGCGGGTCAGCCAGCCAGCCGCGCACGATAGCCTCTTGTGCCGCATCCAGCCGACCCGATTCGCGCGCCGCAAGAAGAATGGCGGAGAAATCCGTCAGTGTATGCAGGCGCAGGCCAGCCCGCGCGAAAGCTGCTTCTGCCTCCACGAAGCCATAACTGACGATGGCGCAGACATCCGCGACCGTTGCGCCGGCCTCTCGCAGCGCGGCCACGCCAGACAAGCTGCTGCCGCCGGTCGTCACCAAATCTTCGACCAGTAACACGCGCTGCCCGTCTACATCGCCGCCTTCGATTCGCTTGCCCGTGCCATGCGCCTTGGTTTCTTTGCGAACGAACACAGCCGGCTTGCCGATTTGCCAGGCTATGGCAGCGCAATGGGCGACGCCACCCAGAGCCACGCCCGCCAGCGCAGCGAATTCCAATGCGCGCGCGTCTATCGTAGACACGAAGCCCTCGATCACCACGCGCCAGGCCTGCGGATGATAGCTCAGGCGGCGATTGTCCACATATACCGGCGAGCGTATGCCCGACTTGAATGTGATGGGTGCCTCGGGGGTAAAGCCCACCGCGCCAATATCAAGCAAGGCGCTCGCGATGGATCGCTTCGTAGCTGCGTTCATGGTTGGCAAGCTCGTTTTCGATTAAAGCGGCGGCGAAAGGACCGCGATAGACCAGCGCCGACCAGTATTGCGCGGCCACAGCCCCGCGCAGACTATACTGATGAAAGCTCTCGCCATCCATAATCCCGCCACAGCCGATGATATCCACTGCGCAGCCGAGCCGGTCTTTCGCAGCTTGCAGCTCTGCCACCGCCAGCAGCGCGCTATCACGCAATGCGCCTCCGCCCATGCCCGCGCTCACTGTAGAATCAGCCGGGCTGGGCTTTGCCAGCGTGTTGGTGGCGATCACTGCGCGCACGCCCACCTCGGCGAAGATGCGCATCAATATGTGATATTGGGCGGCCGCCAATCCCGGACTCACCTTCACCCACAGCGGTATCTCCAGTTTGCGCGTCCGCAGCTCGGCGACAAATGCAGCGCAGAGACTTCGCGCGCCAGCCTCGAGCTGATGCCCGCTGGGATCGTCTTCTGTATTCGGGCAGCTGATGTTGAGCGTGAACCAACTGGGTCGCAAGCCCGCATCCAGGAAAAAAAGCAGCGACTCGACTATTTCGCCCTGTTGCTGCGCAAGGTCGTTGACGCCGGGCGAGACGGCGATGTTGATGCCAAATTCGTCGGGCAACTGCTTTATGCGCGCGCCCAGAAAAGCCGCCCCTGCCCGCGCGCCAGGATTGCGCAAGCCGACGCGATTTTGGGTCGATAGCGTATCCCGCTCTCGCCACAGGGTTGTGCCGGCATTGCCCAGGCGCGGATGCCGCGTGAAGCTGCCAAACTCGATGAGACCGCCCAGCGCCGGCATCATCCGCCAGCCGGGCATGATATTTTCGTCTTGTCGGATAGCTCGCAGCGCCGCGTCTTCGTCGGGAAATCCGCGCCCCTTGACCAAGCCCGCCGCCAGGATGAGCCGCCCGGACAGCCTCGCGCCGCCCACTTCCAGCGTCTGTTCATGTGATATTGATTTTCGCAATCCAGTTGCCATGCCCACTGCGGTGGACGATCGGTCCAGCCAGCCCAGCAGCCTAATCACTAACTCATGCGCCCGTTGCGCTGATAGGCAAAATAGCCAGGGACGACTCAGATGCCAGATGCAGTCCAGCCCTCGCAGCAGCAGGCGTCGGCGGGCATTCATGCCACGAACCCGAACAGATTGCGTCCGAAGCCGGGCGGGCTGAGCACACGCTCGCCGTCATAGACTTTGTGCCCGCGGATGCAAACCTCGCGCACGCGTCCGCAAACGCGCATGCCCTCAAAAGGCGACCAGCCACATTTGGTATGCAGATTTCGCCGCTCGATGACGAAGCTGGCATCGGTATCGACGACCGTATAAGTCTTGGGCAGCGGCGTGATGCGCCAAATGCGCTGCACATTCAGCGAAAGCATGTCGCAGGCGCGTTGCAAGGGCAGCCGGCCGTCTTTGACCGCCTGCATCATCAGCGGCAGTGTCGTTTCCAAACCCGGCACGCCATAAGCCGGCGTCGCCGCTTCTTTCTCGGCGATGGTATGCGGCGCGTGATCCGATTCGATGATATCCACCACGCCCTGTCGTATTGCTCGCCACAAAGCGCGCTGGTCGGCTTTGGTCTTCAGTTCCGGTTTCATCAGTCCGAAGCTTCCGATGCTGGGCAGGTCGTTTTCGCTGAGGAAGAGATGATGCGGGCAGACGCCGATGGTGACGGGCAAGCCTTCGTTCTTTGCCGCCGCGAGCAAATTGATTTCGCGTTGGCTGCTGATATGCAGGAAGTGCGTGGGCTGGCGATACTTGCGCACCAGCTCCAGGATATTTGCGACAGTTTCGCCCTCGGCGTGCACGGCGATGAGTCGGCTGGTCTTCCAGGCGCGATAGTGACGCTCGCGCATGACGCTGGTGTCGATGAGCAGATCGCCCGTGGTGGCGTTGTTGT
>DAOUJB010000595.1:0-3902 GCA_034423155.1 Anaerolineae bacterium
ATGAACAAGCGGGCAATCGAGCACAAGGCAATGCACTTATCCCGGCGCGAGACATTGCAAATATTCGCCGCGGGGGTCGCGGGCGCTGTCGGCACGATTGCGCTTTCTCGCGCGCCGATGGCAAGGGCGAGCGATGGCGGGACATTGCGCATCGCCTGGCTGACGCCCGCCCAGCTCGACCCGCGCTCTGTCTCTGGCATGAGCGAAATCGCCATGTTGAATGCGCTCTATGATTACCTGTTTGAAACGGATGCCGCTTCCAACTTGGTGCCCTGCCTGGCTTCATCGTGGGAACGCAGCGAAGATGGCTTGCGCTATACCCTTCAGTTGGTGGAGCACGCGCGCTTCCATGATGGCACGCTGCTGACCGCTAACGATGTTGTTTGGAGTATCCAATGGCAACTTGACGCCGCTGGCACCATTGCGGATGTGTTGGCGGGCATCGAGTCGGTCGCTGCCGCCGGCGATCATACTGTCATCTTTGATATCAAGGCGCCCGATCCTGATTTTCTCTATCGGCTCACGGAGTATAAGATCGTCATACTCAAAGCCGGCGCTGAGAAACCTGGCGAAGTATTCAATGGCAGCGGCCCCTTCATCATGGAAGAGTTGATCCCTGGCGACCGCGCGGTTATGAAAGCCAATCGGCAGTATTGGCGCGGCTCGCCCGGGATTGAACGGCTCGAGTTTCTCTTTTTCGATGACCAGCAAGCCGCGATTGCCGCCGTACAGGGTGGCGTGGCTGATGGCATCCTGCGGCTCGACAACTTCAGCTTTCTCAACTTCACTGGCGACTATCGCTTCAACACGATCGACATTCCGACCAACGCGCATCACCTGGCGCGGATTCGTGCCGACCGTCCGCCGGGGAATGATGTCCGGGTGCGAAATGCCTTCAAGCTGGCCACCGACCGAGATGCGATCTGGCAGCGCGTGCAACTGGGTTTCGGCGCTGTCGGCAAAGATTCTCCCATCGGCCCATCCTTTGCGGAGTATTTCCTCGCCGATGCGCAGCTTCCACCGCGCGATCCCGCTGCCGCCGCCGCCTTGCTGGCCGAGGCCGGTTATCCCAATGGCTTGGATATGAACCTGCATGTGCCCAACAGCGGCGCAATGCCCGATCTGGCGCAGACCTTGGCCGCTCAATGGGAAGAGGCGGGTATCCGCGCCACGATTCAGTTGGAAGAAGAAAACAATTACTGGGTGCAGAAATGGCTGGATGTCGATCTGGGCATTACCTTCTGGGGCGACAGAGCCGTGCCGCAGATTTATCTGGATCTCTCCTATCGGTCAGACGCGACCTGGAACGAATCGCATTGGAGTCATGAACGGCTCGATGAGTTGATCGATTTCACCCGCTCCGCCCTCAATCAAGACGCGCGCGTCGCCGCTTTCAAAGAGATTCAACAGATTTTCCTTGACGAAGGACCAATCATCGTACCGTATTTTTACGCCCAGTTCATGGTTATGGCGAGCCATGTATCCGGCGTGGAGATGCACCCTTTCCCGGGCCGCACGCACTTCCACACCGCCAGCCTGAGTTGAGCGGGTAGGCTTTACAAGGCTTGTCCGCTATCGGCTACTCCCTAAGCATTCGACTAACTTCACGATCGCTGATTTCGTCCTTATCGGACTTGGAATAAATGTGCATGAATCGAAATTGGGAGGGAGTTATCACCTCATAAATAGCTCGAAAGCCCCCGCTCTTTCCTCTGCGCGTCGAGCGATTGGTCAAACGCACTTTGAATACAGCGCCGCCAAAACCTGGCACAGACTGGCCACGGTAGCCGGCGTCATTGATCTCGGCAAGAAGCGAGTCCCAGTCATCTTGGATTCGCCGATACCGTTTACGAAGCTGCTTGAAGTCTCTCACAAAGCTCTTTGAATAGGTAAATACAATTGACATGGCGCACGGTCAGTCCTCAAGCAGCCCGAGAAACTCCTCGTGAGAAATGACATCTCCAGCCAGCCCTTGCTTATAGCCCTCGGCAATTCCATCCAGGATTTCCTGTTTAGTCGGCTGGCGATACGGCTCGTCATCGTCATAGTTATCAGATGGCGGCGCGTAATCCCCGGCTTCGTATTCCGCTTTCGCCCTTCGCAGCGCGGCCGCGATCTCGTCATCGCTCGGCTCGCCATAGATTTGCTCGTACAAATCGCGCAATTCTGCCGCAGATAAGGACTCGGTATCGACATTGACCATCCCATGACGCGCGGGCTTCGCTGGAGAACTAACAACTGCTGGCTGGCCCATATTTGCGCCCCTTTCGTGCCTGTGAACTCGTCGCCTGTGTATTTGCCATCAGTATAACAGATGAATTGGAGCCTCCTTGCTGACATAAGCGAAAATGAGATTCTGACGAGCGCCCCTACAGCAAGGCGGGAAGCTGTGTCATAATGCGTGGGCAAGTCCCATCCGTCCTGTAAACGAAGGAAATGCACACGATGAAACCCGAAAATATCAATAGCAGCGCAGTATCACGCCGCGACATGCTCAAGATATTCGCCGCCGGCGCATCGTCCGCGGTCGGCAGCATCGCCCTGGGTCCGCTGGGCGCGATCGCCCGAGCCAATGACGACACCCTGCGCATGGCTTGGCTGACGCCGGCTACGCTCGACCCGCGCTCTGCATCTGGCGACTCCGAAATCGCCATTCTCAACGCGGTTTACGATTACCTCATCGACACCGATGCGGCTGGCAGCCTCGTGCCGCGCCTGGCGAAGAGCTGGGATATCAGCGCCGACGGCACGCTGATCATGCTGCACATCCGCGACGATGCCGTCTTCCACGATGGCCGCCCGCTGACCGTCGCTGATGTGCTTTGGACGATCAACTGGCAGCGCGAAGCCGAGGGCACCGTGGCTGGTTTGCTTTCGCCCGCGCAGTCCATCGAAGCCGCCGGCGACAACACAATCGCCATCCAGTTGGACGCCCCCAACCCCGACTTCCTCTACAACCTCAGCGACAACAAGTTCGTCATTTTGCAAGCCGACGCCCAGGACATCGGCACAACCCTCAATGGCACCGGTCCCTTCGTGCTGGACGAGATCTTGCCCGGCGACCGCGCCATCCTGCACGCCAACAGCAGCTATTGGGGCGGCGCGCCCAGCTTCGCGCACCTGGAATTCGTCTTCTTTGACGACCAGCAGGCGGGCATCGCGGCTGTGCAGGGCGGCAGCGTCGATGGCATCATGCGCCTGGACAATTCCAGCTTCCTCGGCTTCGGCGCAGATGCCAATTTCCACGCGGTGGACATCCCGACCAGTGGGCATCATCTGGCGCGCATCCGCAGCGACCGCGCCCCGGGCAACGATGTGCGCGTCCGCCAGGCATTCAAACTCGCCACCGACCGCGATGCCATTTGGGACCGCGTCCAGTTGGGCTTTGGCGCTGTCGGCAAGGATTCACCGATTGGTCCCGCATTTGGGCAGTATTTCCTGGAAGAAGCCGCTGTGCCCGCGCGCGATCCCGCCGCCGCCGCCGCGCTGCTGGCCGAGGCTGGTTACCCGGATGGCTTGGATATGACTCTGCATGTGCCCAACAGCGGCAATTGGCCCGACCTGGCGCAAGCCCTGGCCGCGCAATGGGACGAAGCCGGCATCCGCGTAGAAATCCAGCTGGAAGACGAAAACAGCTATTGGGTCGAAGATTGGATGGAAGTCGACCTGGGCGTGACGGGCTGGGGAGCGCGTCCGGTCGCCCAGCTCTACCTCGACCTGGCTTACCATTCCGAAGCAGCCTGGAACGAGTCGCACTACAGCAACGCCCGCGTCGACGAGTTGATCGAACTGGCGCGCACCTCGCTGGACGATGACGAGCGCACCGCCGCCTACAAAGAGATTCAGCAGATTCTGCTGGACGAAGGACCGGTGGTCGTGCCCTACTTCTTCGCGCAGTTCAT
>DAOUJB010000596.1:0-4879 GCA_034423155.1 Anaerolineae bacterium
TCATGTCGGGCGTGGCGGGCTATATTTTTGTTTCGCGGGTGAGCACGACTCGCAGCGACATGGGCACGGGCATCGAGCTGGATGTGATCGCGGCGGTGGTGCTGGGCGGGACAAGCATCTTTGGCGGCACTGGGTCTGTCGCCGGCACGATGATCGGCGTTGTATTGATCCAACTGCTGAAGAATGGTTTGGCTTTGAGCGGCGTCACCAGCGATGCCACGATCGTTGTTATCGGCAGCGTGCTGATATTTGCTATACTGGTGAACAACTTTATCCAGACCAGGCGGGGCGGCGACTAAGCCCGGCAAGGAGGTGCGCCAGCGGATAAAGAAGCACGAGCAAGTTTCAGTTCCGTATACCCAAGCAGCTATTTGGAGAAAGCATCATGAAAAAGACACTCGCAATCAGCTTGATTTTGGCGCTTTTGCTCGCGCTGGTCAGCATGCCCTTGGCCGCCCAGGACCGCTGGGATGGCGCTGATGACCTGGCTGTCAATCCGCTCGCCTGTGGCATGGGCGACGAGATGATGGATGACAGCGACGAGATGATGGACGAAGACGAAGATATGGGCATGATGGAATACGACGGCGGCCAGCCAGCCATGATGGATGATATGGCCGGCATGGACATCGTGCTGGTGGATGTGCCCAAGCTGGTCGGCATCGGCTACTTCGCCGCAACCACCCTCGGTCAGCAGCAAGCCGCGGAAGAGCTGGGCAATGTCAGCGTGACGACAGACGCGCCCACCGAAGCCAATATCGATGACCAGATCCAGGTCATTGACGCCTACATCACCCAGGGCGTGGACGGCATCCTCTTCGCCGCCAATGACCCGGTCGCCATCGCGCCGGTGCTGCGCAAGGCATTGGAAGCCGGCATCCATGTCGTCGGTTATGACGCCAACAGCGAGCCCGACGCCCGCGAATGGTTCGTCAACCAGGCCGAATTCAACGGCATCGCCAAAGCCTTGGTCGACAGCCTGGCTGACCAGATGGGCGAGGGCGCCAGCTTCGGCATCGTCACCTCGACCTTCACCACGCCCAACCAGGCGCGCTGGATCGCCGAAATGTGGGCATATGCCAGCGAATGCTATCCCGACCTGACCTGGCTGGAGACGCTCGAGGCGCAAGAAGATGCCGTGCTGTCCTTCCAGCAAGCGCAGACTCTGATCAACAAGTACGGCGAAGACATTGACGGCATCTTCGCGATGACCTCCGTTGCCACGCCCAACAGCGCCGATGCGGTGCAGCAGGCTGGCTTGTGCGAAGATGTGGCTGTGGTTGGCTTGGCGACGCCCAATGGGATGAAGCCCTATGTGAACGATGGTTGCGTGCGCGATGTCATTCTGTGGAACCCGGTCGATCTGGGTTACGCGGCTGTCTATGTGACGCGCGCCGTTGTCGATGGCGAGTTCATGCCTGGCGATAGCTCCGTCATGGCGGGGCGTCTGGGCGAACTGATGGTCGTCAATGGCAGTGAAGTTTTGCTTGGTCCTCCCTTCGTCTTCACAGCCGACAACATCAACGACTTCGACTTCTAGCGATCACCCCCATCCCCCAACCCCTTCCCCCATCAAGAGGGAAGGGGAGCTCTTCGCAGCTACTACGGGATGATCAAGTCCCTCCCTCTATATGGGGGAGGGATTTAGGGTGGGGGCAAAACAAGATCTTATGACCAACCCATTCGACCAACTCATCGAAATGTCGCGCGCTCTGGGCGATCCAGCGCGGGATTATGCCATCATCGGCGAGGGCAACACCTCCATGCGCCGCGATGCCGATAGCTTCGTGGTCAAAGCCAGCGGACATCAGTTGCATGAGATCAGCGCGGACGGCTTCGTGAGGCTGCGCATGGCACCTGTATTGGCGCTGCTGGACGACCCGCCCGCCACGCTCAGCGAAGAGAAAATGCGCACGCAGGAAGCGATTATCCCGCACATTTCATCCGATGGCGTTCGGCAAAATCAAATGGGCGAGACGAGTCTCGCCCCTACAGCCGACCGCGAGGTGGTCAATAGTCCCTCCATCGAAGCCAGCTTCCACGCCATGCTGCTGCATGAATGCGGCGCGCGCTACATCGGGCATACGCATCCCACCGCCGTCAATCAGCTGCTATGCAGTGAATATGCCGCCGATTTCGCTTTGCAACGCCGCTTCCCGGACGAAGTCGTGCTATGCGGACCGCAGTCGGCGCTGGTGCCCTATGCCGATCCGGGTTTGCCGCTGGCGCTGGAGATGCGCAAGGCGGTGCGCGCCTACCAGGAACGACAAGGCGAAGCTCCCAAGCTGATTCTGTTGGTCAATCACGGGCTGATCGCGCTGGGGCAGACGCCGACCGAGGTGCTGAATATCACGGCCATGGCGGTCAAGGCGGCGCGGATCTACCATGGCGCGCTGCTTACGGGGGCGCCGACGCATCTGCCCGCAGAGGAAGTCGAGCATGTCTACCGGCGTCCCGATGAGATTTATCGGCGCAGTCTGTTTGTCAACAGGAGCGACCTGTAGGGGCGAGGCGCTGACTCGCCCACGATAAACCCCTCGGTCGCCATTGCGGGTCGGGGGATGAGATTAACTACGCCATAACGATATGAAAAATGGGCGACACAAGGTTCGCCCCTGCGACGATGGTTCAAATCAATCGAAAGGAAAGCCCATGCCCAGCAACGGCGCATTGACCTGGCTGATACCGGATGCCTACCTGGCAGCGCCGGCCGATGCCGACCCCGTCAACAAAAATCACGAATCGATCTGCGTCCTCAATGTCACGCCCGATGACGCCAATATCCTGCTGGACTTTTATTTTGAAGACCGCCCGTCAGTGGAAGGCATCGCTGTGGTTGTGCCGGCCAAACGTTGCCCGCACCTGCGCCTCGACAAACCCGAGCAGATCGGCGGATTCGAGATTCCTTTTGATGTGCCTTATGGCGTGCGCCTGCGCAGCGATGTGCCGATTGTCGTGCAATATTCGCGCATGTACGCCAGCGGCGGAAAAATCGACAGCCTCATCACCACCATAGCCTATCCTGTCGAGTGAACCGACGCGGGTTCAATCGGGCAGCAGCGTGTTCCAGGAGCGGAAGAGCAGGCGCTGCTCGGGCGAATAGCGCGCAAAGGTTTCGGGCAGGATATTTGGCTCTTCGTCCATGGTGCTGATATTCTGCGACTTCATCCAATAGGGTCCATAGCCGACATGCAGGGTCTTGCGGGTCTGCTGCGAGCGGTTAGTCAAACCACCGTGGCGCAGGTTCTCGGTGAAGAGGATGGCATCGCCAGCGCGAACGGGCAACCCGATCATACCTGGTTCTTTGTCGGGGTCTGTTCCTTCGTATGGTGAAAACATATTGCTTTTGTGCGTGGCTGGCACAACGCAAAATTCGCCCTGGCCCGCTTGCACATCGTGAACGAAGTAGATCATCCGCACCATCATGCAACTGATACCGTCACCGGTATAGCTGTATCGATATTTCGAGGCGACTGGTCCGCCCAGATGCGTGCCGGTCTGGTTGCCAGGGTAGCGGATGCGGATCTCGGAATTGTTGATGGTCGGGCGTTCCTGGACAATGGCGCGGATGTATTCCAGGGTAGGAAGGTGGCCGACCAGCAGATCAAAGACTGGATCGGCATTGAAGAAATCTTCGATGATCATGGTCTTGCCTGTTTGGCGCGCTCCGCTGACATAGTAGCCGTGCTCGACATCATACCGGTATTCGGGTCCCCAGGCGCTGACCTTGTCGACCGGGCGCGACAACTGGACCTCGGCACGGTCTTCCAGCGCATCGATGGCGGCTGACAGGTCGCGTGTCTGGCTTTTGCTCAGCATGTCGCGGATGATAAGATACCCTTGGCGGTCAAATTCATAGCGTTCAATCTCGTTCATGGTCCGTCTCCTTCGATATTGGATGTTTTCCGCAATTTTCTGCACGCCCCAGCCACTGATTCTCGTCTTGTGTGAACCACTTCGCCCGCAGATAGGCGCGGATGATGATCGCTGGCGATGATCCCAGCGCCCGCAATGTAAAGCGCTCGCAGCCGGCCGGCAGCACATAGGTCTCGGCGAATTGGCAGCGCAGTTTGCGTTCTCCCGCCGCCAGTTCCATTTCGCCGCCCGCGACGATCATCAGCAATTGTGGCGAGCCAGCCGTCTCGAAACTGGTTGTTTGGCGCAGGGTCACGCGTTGGATGTCGTAAAAATGCCGGGCGTGCGTGGGCAGCTGTTCAATGCGACAATGGGAATCATCGCGCAGCAACTGCGGTTGGGATACCAGCGCATCGGCAGCGCTCCCTTGCAGCGAGAAATCCAGGTTGGCGAAGGCGCGCTCCAAGTTGAGCGGACGCGGCCGGCCATCCAAGCCCAGCCGCAGCCAGTCATACATTTTGAAAGTGAAGATGTAGGGCGTCGCGCTGATTTCTAGCACCAGTGTCCCCGCGCCAGAACAATGCACGGCGCCATGCGGGATCAAAAACAAGTCGCCAGGCCGGGCTGGCTGTTGTTTGACAAAGCGCTCGACTGCGACTGCCGTGCCCTGCTGCTGGCTGTCTTCCAGAGCAGCGCGAAAAGCCGCTGTATCGATGTCTGGCTGGAAGCCCAGATAGACGCGAGCGTCGTCGGTCGCTTCCACGATGTAATAAGTCTCGTCCTGGGTGAAGCGTTCGCCGAATTGCCGCCGAATGAAGCCGGGGCGCGGGTGGCATTGCAGCGAGAGATTGCCGCCGTCGATCGTATCCAGAAAGTCGAAGCGGATGGGAAATTCAAAGCCAAAGCAGGCGGCGTATTCGCCCAGCACCGCTGCGTTGTCATGGTATTGCAGCCAGTCGCAGCTCAGTTCCAGGAGTTTGTCAGCCTGCTGCAGGATGATGCCTTGCTCGGGCGCGATCATCTC
>DAOUJB010000597.1:0-3102 GCA_034423155.1 Anaerolineae bacterium
AGCGATAGCCAACCCCGCGCGAGGTGAGGATGTACTCAGGCTGCAGGGGATCGCGCTCCAGCTTGCGGCGCAAATAATGCACATAGAGCTTCAGGCTGTCGGTGGCATCGCTATAGCGCTCGCCCCAGGCTTGCGTAACCAGTTCTTGCCGCGAGACAACGCGCCCGGCATTGCGTGCCAGCGCCGCCAGCAAACTGAATTCTTTGGGCGTTAAATGCGTGGGCTGGCTGCGGACGATCACTTCGCGGCTGATGAAGTTGATGCGCAACTCGCCATTGTTGAAGATGAGTTCTTCGCTGCTGCGCTGGTGTGGCGAACGGCGCAAGCGTGTGCGTATGCGCGCTAGCAACTCGGCGTCGTCAAAGGGCTTGCGCACATAATCGTCCGCTCCCGCTTCCAAGCCCGAGACGATATCCTGCGTGTCGGTCGCGCAGCTGATGAAGATAATCGGCATATCGGACAATTCCCGCAGGCGGCGGCACAATTCGCAGCCGTCCATATCCGGCAGATGCGCCTCCAGCAAGACCAGGTCTGGCTGCTGCATGTAGGAGTTGCGCAAACCACCGAGGCCAGTGCTGGCGTGCTTCGCCAGGTAGCCGCGCCCGACCAGCAGTTTCAAGAGCCGCTCGGATGCGGGCTGGTCATGGTCAATGATCAGAATCTTTTCTGGCATTCGCTGTGACGACAAGGCGAGTCTCTACATTGGACACTAGAGCTTAGCGCGCCCCGTGGCTGTTCGCAAGCGGCACACGCTTTCTGCAAGGCGTCACTATTGTTTGTCGTCTGCGTAGGGATCGCGGCCGAGTTGTGTGCCGCGGCGGATCTGCTGCTGCCAGGGTTTCTTCGCCCCGCCTTGATAGCCCAGCTCGCGCAGTCGCTCTTCTTCCAGCGCTTCCAGCTCGGCGGCGACTTGGGGATATGCTTCTTGGGGAATGGGCAGATCGCGCCCGGCCGCATCCCGATAGACATAGCCCGCGCCGGCGCACCAGTCACAATCCATGCCCGCGCCGGTTTCGTCCTCGAACCAGCCAAAGCCATCACACGATGCGCAGCGAATGATTGTCATGGAACCTCCCTCGGTCCCCCCGACAGGTCAGGGGGAAAGCAAAGCACGCGGTCAAAGTCGCTCCCTCATGTTGGGGCAGGGATTCATGGTCGCGAAAATAGCGTCGTATCCAGCCATATTAACACCACCGTCAGGGCAATCGCATTAATCTGTTTATTTGCCACAGAAGTAAGATCAATTAAGTCATGCGCAACCGAGAAACGCCGCTCATAATTGGAACATGTAGGGGCGATACTTGTATCGCCCACAATGTCGCCGTTGATCATGTGGGCGACTCAAGAGTCGCCCCTACGACGTTCCTTCATATTGTTGCATTACTTTGTTGGTCTTACTTCTGTGCTCTTTTTGATCTCTGTGTTGCCTTATGTTTCCTTCGGCGCTGTCATAGTGAGATTTTGTCTTGACGCGATTGCCCAGCCACCTCCGTGGCGCTGGCTTGTTGACAGTCGCGTTCAAGTCTACAATGACAGTCTGACGATACACGATCGCAGTGAGGCAGATGAGCGCCCAGCCACGCCCTAGCATAGCCCGGATTCTGCTGCCCGCGCTGACGATACTTTTTCTCATCACCATACAAGCGCATCACTTCCATAACCGCGCCTATCGCCAAGACGAAGCCTGGGATGTGCATTATGCCCTGCAGAATATCCGCGCGGTCGGCTTGCCAGCGCATGTCGCCCAGGTCCTTTATCAGCTGCCTCCGCCCAACTTTCTGCAAGATATCTGGCTGCACCTGTTTGGGCACAGCGAACGTATCGTGCGCTTCTTCTCCACGCTGACGACCATCCTCACCCTGTCCATGTTCTACCGACTGGCGGCAGATCTCTGCGGTCGGCGCTTTGGCTGGCTGGCGCTGATGCTGCTGGGCACATACAGCGTCTTTCTGTTTTATACGCACGAGGCGCGTCCTTATGCGGCGCTGGCTCTTGGCGCGGCGGGTCTGCCCTGGGCGCTGCTGCGCTTCGTTCGTCAGCCCAATCGCCGGCGCGGATTGTTGCTGAGCCTGGTGGCGATTCTACCGGCTTTTGTGCATCCCTATCTGTCTTATGTTTATATCGCGCAAGTGCTGGGCGTTTTGCTATTTGCGCGCATCAACCTGCGCCGTCAGCGCCGCGAAGTCGCCTTTGTGCTGGCTCTGGGTCTCGTCATCGCCTATCGCGCTTCTCTCAACTTTGGCGGGCACAGCGGCAGCATCGGCCACAATATCAGCACCGACTGGCAGGGCTTGCAAGTCCTGTACGACCAATTTCATTTTCGTCCCGAGGGCTTGGGTCTGTTCTTGCTGGCTGGCGGCGCGATTGTCGCCATCGGCAAGTGCCTGTCGCAACTGGGCGGAGGCCGCGCGGGGACGCAATCTGAACAGGCGCACTGGAGCGGAAGCATGCGTTGCGCGGCTTGCTGGCGAGAAGGCTGGCTGCTGCTTTCGCTGCTAATGCTGCTGGCTTTGCCGCTGCTGGTGAACCTGGTCGTCCCCAGCGTCACGCCCCGCCACTTTCTGATAGCCGCGCCATTCATCGTCCTGCTGGCTTGCCTGGCTCTGCGCCAGATGCCCGGTTATTTGCAGCTGCTGGCGGTGCTATTTTTCTGTTTGCCATTCGTCTGGCAATTTCGTTCGCACAGCAGCAATGGCGCATATTGGGAGATCATCGACCATCTCGAGCGGCATGCCGAGCCGGTCCATGACCACTTCGCTGTGATGGCCGGGCAAATGTGGGAAAATATCGCTATCAATTATTATCTGCAAGAGCGCTCGCAGCTGGAACTGGGCGAGGACGACATCTTCCACTTCAGCGGACAGGGGCATGACGCCATAGTCAGCGCGCCGATCCGCTTCAACGAATCGCTGCTGGAATCGCGCTGGCTTCCCGACGAGACGACGCAACTGCCCGACTTCCTGGCAGAAAGCCAGCGATTGTGGCTGGTGCTGGGCAACAGCTATCCGGCCGGCGAGGCGATGCTGGAGGCGATTGAAGACGAATTCTCGCTCTACAGCGCGGTTATTTTTCGCGGCGAGACCTATTATCGCGGGCTGGAAG
>DAOUJB010000598.1:0-6616 GCA_034423155.1 Anaerolineae bacterium
GGCGCAGCCATGGTCATCAACCAGTCGCGCATCAACCAGGAACTCATCAACTGCGCGCTGGGCGGGCAGGAAAGCAATGCCAGCGCCCAGACTGTCAGCATCGATCCCTGCGCAGAAGCTGGTTCATTGACTTATATGGGCGATGCCATCAGCTATGTCTATGTCGGCTCGCACAGCGATGTCTGCGCGGTATTTCAGTTGCATTTTGATAACCTGGCGGGGACCCCCACCCCAACCCCTCCTCCATAAAGAGGGAGGGGCAAATGAGCACAGAAAGGTAAACCATGGCAGGCTTCAACGGACTCGGCATGCACCTGGGCAATCTGTCGCGCCTTTCGCATGCGCAGACTCGCTCGCTCAGCGCGGAGAATTTCTCTGGCGCAAAAGGGGCGGGCGGCAGAGCAGACACTGGCACGGGTGGGCAGGCAGCGCGCGATCTGGGGCACGGCTGGAAAGTGTCGCCGTCGGTGCGCATCGCGGCTGGCGAGACCTTCACCATGGCCGATATCGATGGTCCCGGCGCCATCCAGCAGATGTGGATGACGCCATCGGGCAGCAGTTGGCGCTTCATCATCCTGCGCATCTATTGGGATGGTAATGAATACCCGTCTGTGGAATGTCCGCTGGGCGACTTCTTCGCGGTGGGCTGGGGGCAATACGCGCAGGTATCATCGCTGCCGGTCTGCGTCAATCCGGGCAGCGCCTTCAACTCCTATTGGGAGATGCCCTTCCGCCGCCACTGCCGCATGACCATCAGCAATATCGCCGAAGAAGATCTGACGCTCTATTACCAGATCAATTATACGCTGACCGAAGTGCCGGACGACGCGGCTTACTTTCATGCGCAATTCCGGCGCGTCAATCCCCTGCCCTACAAGGAAGTGTATACGATCGTCGATGGCATTCGCGGACGCGGGCATTATGTCGGCACCTATGTGGCTTGGGGCGCGAACAACAACGGCTGGTGGGGCGAAGGCGAGCTGAAGTTCTACCTGGATGGCGATGAGTATCCGACCATTTGCGGCACGGGCACAGAAGATTATTTCTGCGGCTCGTATAACTTCGACCCCAGCCCGCGCCACAACGAAGGCTATGTGACCTTCACGACGCCTTATGCCGGCTTTCATCAGGTGATTCGCAGCGATGGCGATTATCGCACGCAGCTGCGCATGGGCATGTACCGCTGGCACATCAGCGACCCCATCCGCTTCAACGCCGACCTGCGCGTCACCATGCAAGCGCTGGGCTGGGGCTACAATCGGCGCTATCTGCCGCTGCAAGACGATATCGCGTCAGTCGCTTATTGGTATCAGACGCTGCCGCATGCGCCTTTTCCGCAGTTGCCCGATCGCGACCAGCTGATGATCGTTTAAGTCGCCGCGCAGATCTCATCATACAGCCGCTCGTAGGCATCCGCAGTCCGCGCCCAGGTGTAGCCGGATTTAATCAGTTGCGGGCCCTCGCGCGACAATTTGGCTTGCAGGGCTTCGTCGCGCAGCAGGCGAATCACAGCCTCGGCCAGTTGATTGACCGGCGCAATCAAGGCCGACTCGCCGTGCTGCACAGCGATGCCATCGACACTCAGCTGCGTTGCGACAACCGGCGTGCCCATAGCCAGCGCTTCCAGGACTTTGTTCTTCAAGCCCGCGCCGATGCGCAATGGACACACGAAAGCCGCAGCGCCAGACAGGTAGGGAGCGACATCGGGCACGCGACCAGTCACTTCAATGTGCGCATTCGCCAGCGCGCGCAGCCAATCGGGTGGATTCGCGCCGACCAACTGCAACCGCGCCTCGGGCAGTTCTTCGCGCACAGCCGGCAGCACCTGCGAAATCAAGAGACGCGCCGCATCCTGGTTGGGCGCATAGGCGAAGTTGCCCACGAAGATCAATGTGTTGTGGTCGCGGCTGGTCGCGCTGGAGCGGAATTGAGCGAGGTCAATGCCATTGGGGATGACCGACACGCGCAAAGCCGGTTGCAAGTCGCGCAGCATGGCGGCATCAACATCAGAAATGACGACTGTGCGGTCGAAGGGCGTGAACATGAAGCGCTCGAAACGGCGGGCGATGGGCATCTGCAAGCGCGCGGACAAGTCGCCTTGCCGGGCAGCCGACCGCAGGAATAACACATGCGACTCATAAGGCGTGATCAGCCTAGGCAAATGCCGGTACAGCGGCGCGTATTCGTAGACGCTGATGCCGCCGAAGCAATGCACGAGGTCGTATTCGTTGCGCTGGAGCGAGTCGGCGATGGCCTGCCACAGCGGCGGGCAGAAGCTCTTGTCTGGCGAGTCCGCGAATCGCGCGCTCGGCAGCAAGGCACGACGCAGGTAGTCGGCGCTGCTGCGGGGCGTTTCGCGGAAGAGCTGGATGTGGCGGAAAACCGAGCGATAACGGTCGACCTGCCTGGGCGCATCGTCATCGTTGTGCAATGCCAGCAGGTCGATGACATGCCCGCGCTTGCTCAGTTCGCGGCACAGATGCCAGATGATCAGTCGTGCGCCCAGATGCAGGGGCCAGGGCGGACAACGCGAAATCAGCAATATCCGTTTCATGCAGGTAGTTTAACCACAGCCCGACGCCGAATCACAAATGCGCTGGCGTGTCGCCGCGTTGGGTCAAATGGTGGCATTATGCGTCTCCCCGACTCGCCGGGGGGACCGAGGCGGTCTTGTGTGCCGAGACCCAGACTTGAACTGGGGACACCCGCATTTTCAGTGCGATGCTCTACCAACTGAGCTATCTCGGCAGTATGTCATTGGGCTAGCCAGTGTAGCGAGACCAGCGCGCGCTGTCAAGGGCTTGGGCATTCCGCCAGCCACTTCGCAATGATCTGCGCAGTCAATTTGGGCGCCGCCAGCGGAAAGAGATGCCCCTGCCCGTCCAGATCGACGAATTGCGCCGATGGCAGGGCTCGCCGAGCCTGTTCGACTTCCGACTCGAAGAAGGTCTCGGTGTTGGCCCCGCGGACGATCAAAACGGGCGCAAGTCCATCCACTTTCGGCAAGTCTTGCCACACCTGCTGATACACGGTCGCAAAGTAATGCGCCTCCCAGTCGGGGCTCCAGACCAGCTCGATGCCACCCCCATCGGTGCGCGCTCGCGTGCCCTGCCGCACATAGAGCCACAGCGCATCGTCCGTCCAATCGGCGAAGAGCGGCTTGCTACGAAAACGCTGAAACGCACCGGCTTGGCTGTCGAACTGGCTGCGGCGACGGCGCGCTGCTTGCACCAGTGGGAATTGCTCGATGCTGCCGTCTCGCCGGGAGAGCGCGATGACTTGCAGCATTTGCTCTGGCAGCAGGACGGGGTCGAGCATGATCAAAGCGCGGAAACGCCCGGGCTGCTTCAACAGCGCCAGCATGGACACGATGCCACCCAGCGAATGCCCGATCGCCACGATGTCGTGGATAGCGTGCTTTTCCAGACCAGCCAGCAGATCATCGGCTGCTGCGTCCCAACCGCGGTAGCCAGCGGGCACAGCTTGGTCGCCCCACAAGGCGCGCGGCGGCAGACAGAAGGCGCGATAACCCGGCAGCGCCCGCAACAGCGGCAGATAGCACTGGGGCGGGAAGCCATTGGCTGGCATCAGATGCAGCGGCGGGGCGGCGGCTGACCCGCAAAGTTCAATGAGTGGCTGCGGCATGAGCGACTCGAACCGTGTAAACAGATTGGCAAGCGCCATAGTACAAGCGGAAGCGAGGCGCGCAGAGGGCGAATGCGCCATTGCCGGGGCGGCGCAGCGATTCTGCCGGCCATTCCAGGCGGCATCTCAGCGAAATTGCGCTACAGTTTGGTCAGATGCGGGCAAGGCAAGGGATGGAAACCATGATCGATCGCTCGATGATCTTCACCGTGGGCGCGGCGCTGGTGGCGCTGCTGGTCGTGCTGGAGCTGGTGCGGCGGCGGCATCTGAGCGAGGAGTATTCGCTGCTGTGGCTGGGCACGGCGGTGGTGATGCTGCTGCTGGGCGTCTGGCGCGACCTGCTGCATCAGTTGGCGGCGGTATTGAACATCTACGACCCGACCAACCTGCTCTTTCTGTTGGCGCTGCTCTTCTTGCTTTTCATCCAGCTGTATTTTTCTATGGTCATCACGCGGCTGACGCGCGAGAACAAGGAAGCAGCCCAGCAAATCGCTTTGTTGCGCTATGAGATTGCGCAATCAGGCAGCGCGAACGAAGATGACCAGCGCGGTGAGAGCGATTAATCCGCCAGAGTAGAGCACGAGAAAGGGCGCTCGCAGACGCAGCGGGTTGGTATCGGTGCGCGCCAGGTCTCGCAGTGAGCGCAGGGGCATCGCCAACGGGGAAAAGCGCGGCGCAACCCGCCAAGCCAGCAGCAGCCCGCCCAGCATGCCACCGATATGCCCCCAGTTGTCGATGCGCGAGCCGGGCATGAAGCCCAGCACCAGGTTGATGCCGATGATGAAGAGCATGTGACGCAGCTTGCCGCGCACATTGACATACAGGGCGCGATGCTGGTGCAGGTGCAGCGCCTGCGCCGTAAACAGGGCGAAGACCGCCCCCGACGCGCCCACCGACCAGCCGCCTTGCCCGCCCAGCGCCAGACTCAGCAGCGAGCCGCTCAAGCCACCCAGCAAATAGATCAGCAGCAACCGCGTCCGCCCGAAGATCGTTTCCATTCCGCTGCCGAAAATATACAGGGCATAGGCGTTGAAAAAGATATGCCCAGGGCTGGCGTGCAAAAACATGGCGGTGAACAAGCGATAGACCTGCCCGCCTTCGATGACAGCAGCGGGGATCAGCGCGCCAGCCACGAGCAGTTGCCTTCCCAGCTCGGGCAGCAGCCAACCCGCCAGATAGATCGCGACCAGCAGAGCCACCAGCAGATAGGTCAAGAGCGGTCTATCCGCGTGGGGTTGGGGCGGCGGTTTGCGCGCATTGGCGGGCTGCGCGGGCTGCGAGCGCTGCTGATACAAGGGATGATCTTGTTGGTCTTCGGACATGGTGTCTGCCTCGCTGGGTTCTCAGTAATACCAACAACATAATGAAAGAAAAATGAGCCGCAAAGTACACCGAGTTGAATGAGTATACCGAGTGATTTACACCTCTGTGTTCTCAGTGAAACCAATAAAGTAATGCATCAACATGAAGGCACGTCGTAGGGGCGACTCTTGAGTCGCCCACATGCACATCGGTGGAATTGTGGGCGAGACAAGTCTCGCCCCTACAGATTTCGAATTTGAGTAGCATCGCCCTTTTACGCATGACTTACTTGGTTTTACTTCTGTGTTCTCTGTGTAGAATACTGCGCAGTGCATTGTTGGTTTCGCTTCTGCTGGCTTATCTTATGCCAGTGGCATCAGAATCGTCCAGGCAAATCGCGCTGCGCCGGGTGGTCCAACTTTGTGAAAAACTTTGCAATCGCCCGCCGCAATGTGCTATGCTTTAATCGATTACATGCATCGTAGCTCTACATTATATAAGACAGTGCTTGTTGAGATGGGATAGTATGATGCCAGCAGACGCAGTTGAAAAAATCATGATTGTGCCCGATGAGGTCTTTTGCGAGCCGCTCGAAGATGGCGACGCCTGCGATGTCCTGGTGCGCATGGAAGACGGCACGGTTTATACCGCGCTCTTCGCCACCGTCGACTATATACACCGCCAGCTGCAGTTGACCTGGATGGTCACTGGTTCCATCCCCGAGACGCCGCCGGTGCGTTATGCCGTGCTGGATACGCCCCATATCATCGTCGAGCAGTTGCAACACGAGATCATCGAAGACACGATCGACAACCTGGTCGCGCAGGATGTCTTTGAGAGCTTGTTCACGCGCGTCACCCATGACGAGCCCGCCGACGAGAAGCAATTCGCCACCCAGGAAATCGCCCAAGCCGTCATTGACGAGGTGCTGGTGCTCGCCGGCTGACGGCGCAGTTCTCCCCTACACGCTAGCCAACTGTTGTTTACAATAGCGCCCGATGCCCAGCAGCCAGCGAGATACCCGCATGTCCGACGAACGCTACGAAGACAGCCAACTGTACAAGATTCGTCATTCGGCCGCCCATGTCTTGGCAGAGGCGATGCTGGAGCGCTTCCCCGCTGCCAAGACCGCCATTGGTCCGCCCATCGAAGACGGCTTCTATTACGACTTCGACCTGCCGCAGCCGATCGGCGATGACGATATCAAATGGGTCGAGCGGCGCATGCGCAAGATCTTGGCGGGTAAACACGAATTCCAATACCGCGAAGTTTCGCCAGATGCAGCGCGCGAACTCTTCCACGACCAGCCCTACAAGCTGGAGCTGATCGACGACTTGCTGGCCGATGACGATGCCGCCCAGCTGAGCGTCTACACGCAGCGCGGTTTCACCGATTTGTGCCGCGGACCGCATGTGGCCAGCACCGCCGAAATTAATCCCAAAGCGGTCAGCATTTCGCTGCGTCCGCCGGCGGGCGCCTACTGGCGGGGCGACGAGAATCGCCAGCAGTTGACGCGCATTTATGGCACAGCCTGGCACAATCCCGCGGAATTGGCTGAACACCGCGCGCAGCTGCAAGAAGCCGCCAAGCGCGACCACCGCGTCCTGGGCGAAAAGCTGGATCTTTTCATCATCGACGCCATGGTGGGCAAGGGTCTGCCGCTGTGGCT
>DAOUJB010000599.1:0-1913 GCA_034423155.1 Anaerolineae bacterium
CCACAGCCATCCAGGCTTTCGCTGCCAAACTCGGTGAGGCTGCCATCAGCCAGCACAACTTTCATGCCCAGGACATGGTTGCTGGTCATGCCATATTTCAAGCAGTGCGCGCCACCGCTGTTGAATGCGATATTGCCGCCGATGGTGCAGATGGACTGGCTGGAGGGGTCGGGCGCATAATACAAGCCATAGGGCTGGGCGGCCTGCGAGATGTGCAGGTTGACCACACCCGGCTCGACCACGGCGATGCGCTGTTGCGGGTCGATGCGTTTGATGCGCTTGAGTCGGTTCAGCGCGATGGTCAGCCCGTCGGCGATTGGCAGGCTGCCGCCCGACAAACTGGTGCCGCTGCCGCGCGCCACAAAAGGCAGGCCATGCTCGTGGCACAGGCGCACAGTGGCGATGATCTCATCGTCATTTTCTGGCAGCACAACGGCACCGGGCTTGGTCTGGAAGGCGGTCAGCGCGTCCGATTCGTACGGCAATAGCTCGACATCGCGCGTGAGCAGGCGATCTCCCGGATAAATCTCGCGCAGGCCCTCTATGAATTGGCGGTTCATGCTGCGTTTACCCCCTCGATGCCCTTCTGGTCGGAGGATGGAGAATTCTACAAAAACATGATTCATCGTAGGGGCGATCTACCGGGTCGCCCGATTCCGCAAGAAATTTCAGGCGGACGATTTGATAAATCGCCCCTACGGCGGATGCGGTTCCAGATGTATCACCCTGCATCGATGCGCGCCTGCACCTGTTGCGACAGCTTGCGCAGCGCTTGGCGGGCGATCTGTTTGGCGGCCGCATCCAGCAGCCGCTGACCCACCGCAGCGATCTTGCCGCCGATGCGCGCGTCGCCCGCATAATGCATGGTGGTCGTGCCATTCTCCTGGCTCAGCTCGATGCTGCCCTCGC
Organism: Anaerolineae bacterium; assembly: GCA_034423155.1. Classification (GTDB taxonomy): domain Bacteria; phylum Chloroflexota; class Anaerolineae; order Aggregatilineales; family Phototrophicaceae; genus UBA6055. The sequence goes on from DAOUJB010000599.1 coordinate 910, forward strand.
CCGTCACATGCCCGGCCGGTCCCTTGCCCTCGACCAACAGGCGATAACTCTGCGGCTCGATGATGTCCGCCAACTCGAAGCTGGCCTCGAACTTGCCGTTGACAGGACCAACCCTGACCGCAAGCCGGCTCTGATATTTGTTTTCGCCAACTTCTTCCAAGCCCTGCGAACCAGGGATGATGCTGCCCAAGACATCCAGGTCCATCAGCGCGTCCCAGACCAGCTCGCGTTCGCCTTTGAAATCATAACTGCCTTCAATGTGCATGGCATTTCTCTCCTGCAGAAACAGTCAGCACAGTATATTGTATCGCCAATCAGCGCACAACGAACCCCTGCGGTCCCCGTGTCCGGGGCCATCGCATCAAAACGATACCCATAAATACAGCGACCTAATTAATCAAAATCTTGCCACAGAAGTAAGTTCAATAAAGTAATGCAACAAGAGGAAGGAATGTCGTAGGGGCGACTCTTGAGTCGCCCAAATGGTCAATGGCGACATAGTGGGCGATACAAGTATCGCCCCTACATGTTCCAATTATGAGCGGCGTTGCCCGGTTGTCGTATGACTTACTTGCATTTACTTCTGAGGCAAATGAACAATTCAAGGCGATTGCCCGGGAATGCTAGCCCGCTTTGTAGGGATAATGCTCACGCCAGCGCGCCGCAGCCGCCTCGACACGCTCGCGCAGCACCTCGACGCCGATGCCCGCGCCAGCCGGCACTGTCAGCGTGCTGTCAGCGCCCAGCACAAAGGGCGGTTCGCTGATATCTTCGGCAAAGTAGCGATCGGTCGCGCTGATATCGCTGGGCAAGTTGACAGCTGGCAGCGCCGCAAAAGCCAGGTTAGCGGCTCGACCCACGCCTGTTTCCAGCATGCCGCCCACCCACAAGGGCAAGTTTGCCTCGGCGCAGATGCCATAAATCTCCAGGCTTTCGCTGAAACCGCCCACGCGCGCCGGCTTCAGATTCAGCACGCCCAGCGCGCCCACTTGCAGCGCCAGCCG
>DAOUJB010000600.1:0-2861 GCA_034423155.1 Anaerolineae bacterium
TACGGGAAAAAGCCATGTCCAGTTTCAAAGCCGGCGCGCTCATTGACAAGCTGCTCTTCAGCGCGATGCTGGTGGGTGTCTTGCTGGCGGCATTCGGGGCGCTGCGTTATATCGACCTGTCCAACCAGCTGGCCGACAATCCAGCGGCGCAAATCCAAGCAAGTGACGAAGCCGTGCAAGTCGAAAATGCGGGCGAGGGCTATAGCCTGATGACGGCGGATATCGCGCGGCGACGCCTGGTGGACGAACAGTACCGCATGATGATCATGGGCGGGCTGGGGCTGGCGCTGCTGGGGCTGGGCTGGCTGGGCAATGATATCGTCAGGTCGCGCCGGAGCAAAGGATAAGCATGTCCATGACACCCGTCAACATCGGCATCGTCGGCATCGGCAATATGGGAACGGCGCATGTGCGGCATGTGCTGGAGCTGCCCAATACGCGCCTTCGCGCCATCTGCGACCACCGCGCGCAAGGCCTGGAAGATTGCGAAGCGCCCGACGATGTCGCCCGTTACAGCGACTACACGCGCATGCTGGACGATAGCCAGTTGGATGGCGTCATCATCGCCACGCCGCATTTTGATCACCTGCCCATGAGTCTGGCGGCATTCCAGCGCGGCATCCATGTGCTGGTAGAAAAGCCCATCGCCGTGCATGTGCAAGATGCCCAGCACATGATTGACGGCTGGCGGGCGGCCCGGCAGCAGCACCCCAGGCTGGTCTTCGCCGCTATGTTCATGCAGCGCACCTGGGGCTTTTGGCGCAAGATCAAAGCCATGCTCGATGCTGGTGAACTGGGCGCGCTCATCCGCACCAGCTGGATCGTGACCGACTGGTTTCGCACCCAGCACTATTATGACAGCGGCGGCTGGCGGGCGACCTGGCAGGGCGAAGGCGGCGGCGTGCTGATGAACCAGTGCCCGCACAACCTGGACTTGTACCAGTGGATGGTCGGTTTGCCAGCGCGCGTGCAGGGCTTCGTCAGCTTTGGCAAACACCACCGCATCGAAGTCGAAGACGAAGTTACGGCTTACTTCGAGCACGACAATGGCATGGTCGGGCATTTCATCACCACCACGGGCGAATCGCCGGGCAGCAACCGGCTGGAGATCGTCGGCGAAAATGGCAAGCTGATTTATGAACATGGCGAGCTGGCGTTTTTTCGCAATGCCTGGTCTTCGCGCAAGCAGATCGCAGAAGCGCAGGCCGGCTTTGAGCGAGTGCCCATGACGCGCGAGATTGTCGACTTCGACCATCATGGCACGCACGGTCACGAATTTATCATCGAGAACTTCGCCGATGCGATACTGCGCGATGATCGGTTGATTGCGCCGGCTCACGAGGGACTGAACTCGGTCGCGCTGAACAACGCCATCATTTTGTCTGCGCACAAAGGCGCGCCGGTGGAGCTGCCGCTGGATGGTACGGAGTTTGTGCAGCTGCTGGGGCAATATATCGCCCAGCCGCCCGCCACCCCCGCATTGTAGGGGCGAGCCACCGGGTCGCCCGCCAACCCCCGCACCGGGTCGCCCGCCAATCCCCGCACCGGGTCGCCCGACCATCTCTGATTTGCCTCGTGCTGGATTTTGCCATGCGCATTCCGGTGCGTTATAGTTGCCATCAAGTGTGGCTTTCGGCGAAAGGAGTTTGCTATCTGAGCAGAGGCGCAACACAATCGTCAGGCAAGCAAAATGGTACTGGAGAGAAGAAAATGTATGTCAAACTTCCCGTAAGAGCAGCATTCATCCTCATCTTGATCATGGTGTTGGCTGTGTCGGCATTCGTCAGCGGCGCGCAGACCGTGCCAACGCCGGATGATGACACCCTCGTCATCGCGATAAATGGCGAACCAGGCTCGATGGATCCGTCCCAGGTGGGTGGCTCGACCGGCGGCAGCAATTTCCGCATTATGATGCACACCTTCGCCACGCTCTACGAGCTGGGTCAGGCTAGCGGCGCCATCGATCCCTACCTCGCGCACAGCTTCACCGTTTCCGAAGACGGCACGGAATGGACCTTCCACATGCATGAAGGCTTGACCTGCGACGATGGCGAGCCGCTCACCGCCGAAGATGCCGCTTATAGCTTCAACCGCATGGCCGACCCCGCCAACGGCTTCACCGGCAATTCGGCTGGCTTCGTTGTCGCTTCCACCGGATTTGTCGAAGCGCGTGCAGACAGCGAGCTGGATGTGACCATTGTCGCCAGGAAGCCGCAGAACCGCGCCATGCGCCTGGGCTTGTACTCAGAGGTTTTGGTCCACTGCAAAGACTCCTACGAAGCGATGTCCTTTGAAGAAGCGGCGCGCAATGTCGTCGGCAGTGGTCCTTACTCGCTGACCGAGTGGGTGCCCGGCGAATACATGAGCTTGAAAGCGGTCGAAGGCTTTGATTTGCGTCCGCAGGGCTTTGAAAATCTGGTCTGGCGCTTCATCCCCGAGCCCTCAACGGCGGTGGCGGAAGTGATCACCGGCAATGTCGATATCTACAAAGAATTCCCGGCGAACCAAGCCGATGCCATTCGCAATTCTGGCGTGGCGGAAGCGCGATTCTTCCCCGGTACGACGCGCACCTACATCGGCTTCAACTTGAATCCCGATGCGCCCTTCCGCGTCGACAACCCCGATGATGTTGGCGCACAAGCCATCATGAAGACCGATGTGCGCGTGGCGCTGCAATACGCCATTGACACCGACGCCATCTGCGAGAATCTGCTGCTTACCACCTGCGAGCGCGCTACCAGCCTGGTCAACCCCAGCAATGCCGATCACCCGACGCTGGAGCCCTATCCCTATGACCCGGCCAAAGCCGAGGAATTGCTGGATGCGGCCGGCTATCCGCGTGGCGAGGACGGCGTGCGCTT
>DAOUJB010000601.1:0-1827 GCA_034423155.1 Anaerolineae bacterium
TGGGTGCCCTGGTTTCATCCGCCGCGCTTCGCCCCATTCAGCAAAAAGCGCATGGAAGTCGTGGTCGACGACCTGCCTGTCATCTATATCTGGCAGCGCGATGATCACATTTATTGGTGCAATCGCCTGGACAGCCAGGGCAATCCCGCCAAAGCCTATGAGGTGCCGGGCATCTCGCATGTCGGGGGCAAGCGCATGCTGGTGGTGCGCAACGATCCCGAAAATGGCTACAGCGCCTTCCTGAGCGAAAGTGTCGAGAACAAGTAGCCGCCTATGATCACCTCAATCGCCACGGTAACCGTCTTCGTGCACGACCAGGCGCGGGCAAAGCAGTTTTATACCGAGCAGCTGGGCATGGAGCTGCGCAGTGACGCGGAGATGTTTCCTGGCGCGCCGATGCGCTGGATCACCGTTGCGCCACCCGGCTGCCCCACCGAGATCACGCTCTTCCCCATGGGCGAACAATGGCAGCACTATCAGCAGGCTATGGGCAAGCCGCAAGCTTTCACACTGCATTGCGACGACATCGATGCCACCTACCGCGAGTTGAGCGACAAGGGCGTGCAATTCCTGGGCGAACCGCAGCGCCAGGCTTGGGGCAGTTTTGCCATTCTGATCGACTCGGAAGGCAACCAGATCATTCTGGGCGAGCGCCCGTAGGGGCGTGTCATCGACTCGCCCGCATAAACAGGAGAACAACCATGATCAACCGAGTAGGCACAGTGAGCATCTTTGTGGAAGATCAAGACCGCGCCAAAGCCTTTTATACCGAAAAGCTGGGCATGCAGCTTGTTAGCGACACCGAGATCTTTCCTGGCGCTGATTCCCGCTGGCTGTCGGTCGTGCCAGAAGGCGCGGAAACGCAGATTGTGCTCTACAAGTTCGACGAAAACTGGGAGCACTATCGATCGACATTCCAGCAGTCGCAATCGCTCACCCTGCAATGTGAAGATATCGACGCGACCTATCAGCTATACAAAGAGCGCGGCGTCGAATTCCTGGGCGAACCTGAGACCCAGTTCTGGGGACGCTTTGTGATGATGAAAGATTGCGAGGGCAATACGCTCATCCTGGTTCAGGTCTGATGCCTGCTGACTTGCTGGCGCTGTCGCAACAGGTCGGCGCGGCATTGCAGGCTGGCGGGTGCACGGTCTGCGCGGCCGAGTCCTGCACGGGCGGGCTGGTCCTCAGCACATTGACGGACCTGGCGGGCAGTTCCGCTTATGTACTGGGTGGCTTCGTCACCTATTCCAACCAAGCCAAAATGCGCTTTCTGGATGTACGCGAGACGACGCTGATCGAGCATGGCGCGGTCAGCCAGCCAACAGCAGCGGAAATGGCGGGCGGCGCGCAGAAAATCTTCGACAGCGACTTCGCCCTCAGCGTAACCGGCATCGCGGGACCTGGCGGCGCGACTGTCGACAAACCGGTCGGCTTAACTTATATCGGGCTGGCGGGGCGGGGCGGCATCTTGAAAGTGGAGCGGCACATTTGGGCGGGCGACCGCATTGAAAACAAACAATTCAGTGTGGCGGCGGCATTGAAATTGCTGCTGTGCGAATTGACAGGCTAGTTCCCTGCCAACTCCGCTGCGACATCGGCGTACACCTGCGCCATTGGCAGTTCGATGTTCAGCGCGGCGAGTGGGATCAGTTCGGTCAGGCTGTCGAAGGATTGCAGCTGCCAGCCAGCATCGGCGCGCGTGTGCATTTCTGCGAAGATGCGCTGCTGGTCGATGATGAGGCAGGCGCGCAGGGACGGCAGCGACTTGTAGAGTTCCAGCTTCCAGCCGCGGTCGTCGTCCCTTGTCGAAGGCGAAGTTACTTC
>DAOUJB010000602.1:0-3311 GCA_034423155.1 Anaerolineae bacterium
AGAGCAGCATGCGCCCGATCATCGGCTCGCCAATCCCCAGTAGCAGCTTGATGGCTTCGGTCGCTTGCAGGGTGCCGATCGTGCCCGGCAAGATGCCCAGGACGCCGCCTTCCGCACAACTGGGGACGAGCCCGGGCGGTGGCGGCTCGGGGAACATGCAGCGGTAGCAGGGACCCTGCTCGCCATAAAACACGCTCACTTGCCCTTCAAAGCGGAAGATGCTGCCGTAGACATTGGGGATGCCCAGCTTTACGCAGGCATCGTTGACCAGGTAGCGGGTGGGGAAGTTGTCTGTGCCATCGATGACGACATCCCAGCTTTCGCCAAAGATGCGCAGGGCGTTTTCCGAGGTCAGCGGCTCGTTATATTTGACGACCCGGATATCGGGATTGAGATCGAGCATGCGCGCCGCGGCGCTATCCAGCTTGGACATGCCAACTGTGCTGACGCCGTGAATCACCTGTCGCTGCAAGTTGGTGAAATCGACCACATCATAGTCGACCAGACCGATGCGCCCGATGCCAGCCGCCGCCAGATACAGCGCCAGCGGGCTGCCCAAACCACCGGTGCCGATCAACAAGACGCTGGATGCTTTCAAGCGGCGCTGACCAACGATGCCCACCTCGGGCATAATGACATGGCGGCTGTAACGTTTGACTTCGTCATGGCTCAAATCGGCGAGCCGTTGATGCAATGCTGGCATTGTCACGCCTCCTCACTCGCAAGTGTCTTCTCCCCCATGCTTTGGGGGGACCGAGGCGGGTTGCCGCCGGCGATGCTGGGGATGATGCGCAGGCTGTCGTCGCCGGCGATCTCGGTATCCAAGCCCTGCATGAAGCGGATATCTTCATCGTCCAGAAAGATGTTGACGAAACTGCGCAGTTCGGCATCGTTGAACAAGTGCGCGCGCAGGTCGGGATGCTGTTCCACCAGATTCGACAGCGCCTCGCCGACTGTGCTGCCAGCGACCTCTATGTTGGCCTCGCCGTCTGTGAAGGCGCGCAGTGGCGTGGGAATGCGGATTTGTGCCATGAGTCTCTCCAAGAGCTTGTGATGCGGTTACGCTTTCTATACGACATTCAGGGACAGAATCTTACGCGTCTCGGGCGAGTCACCGCTTCGCCCCTACGCTTCCAAATTAATCTCCAGCGTCAACTCATCAAAAGCGCTGCGGTCGGCTCGCAACTGCCAGGCGCGCATGTCGCTTGCCCGCGCCATCATCACCGCAGTGATGATATAAACGAAATTGGGCAGCGCATGCTCGCGGTCGTATTCCGAAGGCACGGCTGGCGAATCCGGGTGGCTGTGGTAATACCCGACCAGGCTCAACCCGCGTTCGTCTGCCATGTCTTCCAGGCGCATCCAGTCTTGCGGACGCATGGCATAGCGATGATGCTGCTCGGCTTCTGCGAAGACATTGTCGACTTGTACGATATCGACAATCTGCACTTGCTCCGCTGTGCCCTGCCCCAGCAAGAAACCGCCGCCTTCGTTGGGATAGGTGGATTCCAATTGCTCGGAGATTTCGCGCTGCAGGTCGCGGCTGATGTGAATGATCATGTCTTTAGCCTGGTATCGCCTCCCATAAAACAAAAGAGCCAACCGCTGTGGGTTAGCTCCTCGCGTTCTGACTGGTACTTGTTTACACGAAAAGTCAGACAGCGCGCTTCCCCATGCGGCAAGTGGCTCCGGCGCAGCAACAAAGACAGACGCACTTTGCCCCTGTTCGCGTAGCGGCTGCGACTTTCCGAAAGGTGTACATAGCGCCAAGCGTACCAGCTATGACGACGAAAGGCAACGCCTGCTTATCCATATTGTCCGCGTGATTGGCGAGTGCTATACTAGCGCGCATTGTGTTTTGACGAGAGCGGCGCGCGAGGAGACAGTGCAGATGGCGAATCAAGGTGGCTTGGAAGGCATCGCCGTTGCCGATATTACAACCAGTTATGTAGACGGCAGCGTAGGCGAATTGATTTACAGCGGATATGCAATTGAAGACCTTGCCGAACACGCCACATTTGAAGAAGTCTTATATTTGCTCTTTCATTCGCGGCTGCCGACCCGCCTGGAATATGAAGAGCTGCGCGCGACCATCGCCGCCAGTGCCGCCATCCCCGCCGCTGTCATCGCCATGCTGCAATCGCTGCCCAAAGACACGCCAGCCATGGCCGCCTTGCGCACAGCCGTTTCCATGCTTTCGGCGTTTGATCCCGATGCAGAAAACCTGCTCGACAAAGATGTGGCCGCGCGCAAAGCCCTGCGCCTGACCGGGCAGATCATGACCACCTGCGCAGCCTGGATGCGCATCGTGCGCGGGCAGCAGCCAATTACGCCGCGCTGCGATCTGGGAGTCGCGCAGAATTTCGTCTATATGATTAGCGGCGAAGAGCCTGATGCGACCGCCAGCGCCGCGCTGGATGCCTATCTGGTGCTGCTGGCCGAGCACGGCATGAACGCCAGCACATTTGCGGCGCGCGTAGTCACCGCGACTGGCTCGGACATGCACAGCGCAATCGTGGCTGGCATCGGCGCGCTGAAAGGTCCTGCCCATGGTGGTGCCAATTCCGCAGCCATGAACATGTTTTTGGAAATCGGCGAAGTGGACAATGTAAAGCCCTGGTTCGATGCCAATATCAAGTCGGGCAAGCGGCGCATCATGGGCATCGGCCACCGCGTCTACAAAGCGCCCGACCCGCGCGCAGCCATCTTGAAACGGCGAGCCGAAGCGCTGGCGGATAGCAGTGGCAACCGAAAATGGTTCGATATCGCCGCCAAGCTGGCGGAAACCGCCCGCGCCGATGATTACTTTATCCAGCGCAAGCTCTACCCCAATGTCGATTATTACAGCGCCATCGCCCTGTACACGCTCGATCTGGATGTCGACATGTTCACGCCGCTGTTTGCCGTGGCGCGCATGGCCGGTTGGGCAGCGCATGTCATCGCGCAGATGGGCGGCCGACTAATCCGCCCCAAAGCCAATTATGTGGGTCCGCGCGACCTGCCCTGGCTGCCCCTGGACGAGCGCTAGTCGAGTTTGCCCCAGCGCCAAAACCTGTGCTAGGCTTTGCATGCGAGCTGCGCGGAGCCTGGCGCGATGATTCCCTACAAAATCGTCGGCACAACAGCCTACCGACCCTATGTGGCTTTCTTCGTCACGGTGGGCAATGTCGCCGCTTTTGCCCTTATCGTAGCGTACGCATTCCTGGGCGGGCTGCCGCTGGAAGAGGTCTATCGCAATTATGCGCTGGATGTCTGCGCGGTATTTGGGCAGCCGCTGACCGAGACGCTGGTGGACGGCGCGCGCAGCATTT
>DAOUJB010000603.1:0-1764 GCA_034423155.1 Anaerolineae bacterium
GAGCCTTCTGCGGGGTCGGTGCCCGCGCCGACTTCGTCCAGGATGACCAGCGAGCGCGAATCGGCCCGCGCCAAAATGTCGATGATATTGGTCATGTGCGAAGAAAAGGTCGATAGCGACTGCTCGATGCTCTGCTCATCGCCGATATCGGCATAGATACCTTGAAAGACGGGCAGGGCGGCTTCGTCGGCCGGGATATGCAAGCCGCATTGCGCCAGCAGCGCCATCAAGCCAATCGTTTTCAGCGCGACTGTCTTGCCGCCGGTGTTTGGTCCCGTCACGACCAGCACCCAACTATCGGCATCCATGCGCAGGGCCAGCGGCACGACCTTGCCAGTCAACAAGGGGTGTCGCGCGCCTTGCAGCATGATCTTCGCGCTCGTCCCCAGCGCCGACATCACCGGCTGCACACAGCTTTTGTCCATGGCGAAGCGGGCTTTGGCGAAAGTTAAATCCAGGTACCCCAGCAACTGCACGGTGCGCACGATGCCTTCGCTTTCGGCGGCGATCTCTTCCGTCAGTTCAGCCAGGATGCGGCGGATTTCTTTGTCTTCGGCGACTTGCAGCTCGCGCCAGCGGTTGTTGAGCTCGACGGTTTCCAGTGGTTCGATGAAGATGGTGGCACCCGAGGCAGAGCTGTCTTGCACGATGCCTTTGATTTTTCCTTTGTGCTCGGCTTTCAGCGGCACGACATAACGCCCGTTGCGCATGGTCACGATAGCTTCTTGCAGCTTGTCGAGGTTGGCGCGGTTGGTGACGATGCGGTTGAGGCGCGTCTGCAAGCGGTCGAAAGCCACTTTCAAATCGCGGCGGATGATGGCCAGGCGGGCGCTGGCGGTGTCTTTGATTTCAGCATTGTCGTCGACTGTCTTTTCGATGCGGCTCTGCAAGGGCTGGCATTCTACGATCTCGTTTGCCAGCTCGGCCAGCAAGGGAAAACTGGCCTGCATGCGCCCCAGGCTGCGCTTGAGCGTGCTGCCGCGCCGCAGGGTATAGCGAATATCCAGCAGCGTGCCCGGCTCGATGACCACGCCACGCAGCGCCTTGATGACGGGTTCGCGCACATCCCGCGCGCCGCGCACAGTGATGTGGTCGCGCTCGCTCAGCAATTCCACAGCTTCGGCTGTTTCGCGCTGCCAGAGCTGCACTTCTTCGATCTCGGTGGATGGGAAGAGCTCCAGCGCAAATTCTTCGCCAGCGCCGAAGGTGGTATAGGCAGCCAGCTGCGACAAGATCTTGTGCAATTCCAGGGTGATGATGGTCTTTTCGCTGATCATGCTATCTACCCCTCGGTCCCCAAATGGCAATGGGGATCACAAAAGACGCTGCATTGTAGGGCAGGCCGGCTTGTCAATCAAGCGTTATGCCCTGCGCGCGCAGGCAGTCGACCACCTGGATGAGGCGCTGCGTCTCGGCGTGGCGCTCGGATACGCCATACTCGATATCGGCTGGAAAAGCAGGATCCCTCGCGGGCGCGGGATGGGCGACGATCTCGACTATGCCATCAAGCCGGGCGACCTGCCGCGCCATTTCGGCTGGCGTGCGTTTCATCCAGCCTTGGATGCCAGTCATGTAGTCGGGCATGGAAAAGTTGTAGCGGTGCGAGCCCTGCTGCCGGCGCAGCAGAAATGCGTTGGGCGTGAGCATTGCGCGAAAATCATGCCCGCGCACCCAGCGCACCCGATACACAGCCGCCAGTTCGTGCACGATCTCCCGCAATATGGGCAGCGAATGAAAATGATGATGCGTGGTGATGTGCTGTGG
>DAOUJB010000604.1:0-3570 GCA_034423155.1 Anaerolineae bacterium
AGGAGGCGGGCTGATGGGCTTGGACGATATTTTCACCGCCAGCGTCTTTGCCTCCGCGATCCGCCTGGCGACGCCCTATATCTTCGCGGCCTTGGGCGAGACCTTTGCCCAGCGCAGCGGCGTGCTGAATCTGGGCGTGGACGGCATCATGTTGATGGGCGCGTTTGGCGGCTTCTATGCGGTGCATCTGGCACAGACGGCCGGCGTGATGCCCGCGCCCCTGGGATTGCTGATGGGTGTGCTGGTGGCGTTGATCGTGGGCGGGCTGATGGGCTTGGCGATGGCTTTTGTCAGCGTGACCCTGCAAGCCAAACAAGGCATCAGCGGCATCGGCGTCTACCTGTTCGGGTTGGGTTTGAGCGAGCTGCTCTTTCAGCAATGGGTGGGCACGCCCAAGTCGGTGGCGGGCTTCCCGCGCATCAGCTTCCCCATCCTCACCGACATTCCCATCCTGGGCGAGATATTCTTCCACCACAACCTGCTGGTCTATGTGGCTTTTGCGCTGGTGCCGCTTTCGGCATTTGTGCTTAATCGCACGACCTTCGGCTTGATGATCCGCGCGGTGGGGCAAAATCCCGAAGCAGCCGATGCCATGGGCGTCAGCGTGGCGCGCGTGCGTTATGCCACGACCACCATCGGCGGCATGCTGGCTGGCTTGGCGGGCGCTTCGCTGTCGATCGCGCTGATCAACCTGTTCCAGCAGAACCTCACCGCCGGGCAAGGCTTTATCGCTGTCGCGCTGGTTTACTTCGGCGGCTGGAGACCGCTGACAGTCGCGGCCGGCGCGATGCTCTTCAGCTTCGTCAATGCGCTGCAGCTGCAGATCAAGGTGATCGGTGCCGATATCCCATCGGAATTCGCCGTGATGGCGCCCTATGTCATCACCATCATCGCCCTGGTCTTCGCCACCAAGCGTCAAGAACAGCCGACCGCGCTGACCAAGCCCTACGAGCGCGGCGAATGAGTTATAGTTGCAATCGGGCAATAAGCTGCCCGCAGTGATCGAAATGGCAACAAAAAAAGGAGAACAACGCCATGAAAAAAGCACTACTGCTCACCATCGTCATCGCGCTTTTCATCGGGCTGATGCCGACACTGGCGCAGGATGCCTTCCGTGTCGCCGCGGTCGCGCCCAGCGCCACCAACGACCTCGCTTTCAGCCAAAGCATGCACGATGCGCTGATGGCGATACAAACGCAAATGGGAGAAGATGCCTTCCAGTTCGACTTCCAGGATGGCACATTCATCGTCGATGATGCCGCCGTTGCCCTGCGTGAATGGGCTGCCAGCGGCGACTATAACCTCGTCATCGCGCATGGTTCGCAATTTGGATCAGTGGTCGAAGAACTGGCGGCGGAATTCCCCGAAGTGTCTTTTGCTTGGGGCACCGATTTCAATACTTTTGGCATGGACAATGTATCTGCCTATACAGCGGCGGCTGATCAAGGCGGTTTCGTCAACGGCGTCATGGCCGGCTTGATGACCGAGTCGGGCGTCATTGGTGTCGTCGGTCCCATCGAAGTGGGCGATGCCAAGCTGTATGTGGATGGCTTTGTCGCTGGCGTCGGCGCATCCAACCCCGAAGCCACGGTGAATGTCGTGTACATCCAGTCCTTCAGCGATGTCCCGCTGGCCACCGAAGCTGCGGAAACGCATATCGCCAATGGCGCGGACATCCTGACCGGCACCGCGCAGATGGTCGTTGGTCCCATCGCCATCGCGATTGAAAATGGCGCGCGCTGGTTCGGCACGCAGGCCAGCCAGGCCGAACTCGCCCAAGGCGCGGGCGTCGGCTTCCAGGTGTATAAGTGGGAAGTCGTCTTGTCGGAGATCATCGCCAACATCCAGGCCGGCGACCTGGGCGGACAATCTTATGAATTGACGCTGGCAAACGGCGGCCTGGTCATGGAGTTTGACGGGTAGCGGGTTCAACCCCACCCCCGGCCCCTCCCCGATGCTTCAGGGAGGGGAGCAAAACTGAGCGGACTCGAAGGATTTGCCTGGGGTGTTTTCCCCAATAGCAGATCACGGCGAAATCTTCCCCCCATTGATATGGGGGGACCGAGGGGGTAGACCGAGCGAGGGGCACATGAGCGACAAACATCTGCTGCCCACGGGCCATGCGCGCATCGACAGCCTGACCATGTCGGGCATCGTCAAGCGCTTTCCCGGCGTGCTGGCGGCTGACGAGATCGACTTTGATGTCCGCTCTGGCGAGATCCACGCGCTGCTGGGCGAAAATGGCGCGGGCAAATCCACGCTGATGAAGATGCTCTACGGGCTTTACCACCCCGATGAGGGCGAGATCCGCATCAATGACGCGCCCACCATCATCAAAAGCCCCATCGACGCTATCCAGCACGGCATCGGCATGATCCACCAACACTTCATGCTCGTGCCATCGTTGACCGTCGCCGAAAATATCGCGCTGGGCATGAAGTCATCACGCGGCTTCCAGCTCGACCTGGATGTCGTCAGCCAGCGCGTGCTCGAGCTTTCCGATATCTACAACCTCAAGGTCGACCCGGGCTTGCCGATTTGGCAGCTGGCGGTGGGCGAGCAGCAGCGCGTGGAGATCTTGCGCGCGCTCTACAAAGGCGCTGCCTTGTTGATTCTGGACGAGCCGACGGCGGTGCTCACGCCACAGGAAGTCGATGGGCTCTTCCGCATTTTGAATCAGCTGGCGGCTGATGGTCACGGGCTGGTCTTCATCTCGCACAAGCTGCACGAGGTGCTGGAGATCAGCCACCGCGTCACGGTGCTGCGCGATGGGCGGCGCGTCGACACCATCCCCACATCCCAAGCCACGCGCCCCAAACTCGCCGAGATGATGGTGGGTCGGCCCGTGCTGCTGGAATACGAGAAGAACGCGCCCAACCCGCGCGACGAACGCTTGTCCCTGCAGAGCGTCAGCGCCTTGAGCAACCGCGGCACGACCGGGCTGGACGCTGTGTCGCTGCAGTTGCGTGGCGGCGAGATCGTGGGCATCGCCGGCGTTTCGGGCAATGGCCAGCAAGAACTGGCGCAGTGCATCACCGGCTTGCGCGAGGTGACGGCGGGCAGCGTGACGGTTGACGGCAACGATGTCACCAATGCCCCGCCGGGCGCCCTGCACGCCATCGGCTTGTCCTACATCCCCGAAGAGCGCATGATCGACGGCGTCATCAAGGAGTTCAGCGTCGCCGAAAATTATGTGTTGCAAGATCATGGCCATCCCAAATACACGACCGGGCGCATCTTCATGCTCTTCAATAAAATCCGCCAAGCCTGCCGGCGCGCCATAGAATTATTTGAAATCAAAACCCCCAGCACCGAAACGCTGGTCAAGAGTTTGTCGGGCGGCAACATCCAAAAGCTGGTGCTGGCGCGAGAGCTATCGCGCGATCCCGGCGTGCTCATCGCGGCGCAGCCCACCCGCGGCGTCGATATCGGCGCGACCGAATATATTCATAAGCAGCTGCTGGAAGAGCGCGACAAAGGCACAGCCATCCTGCTCATCAGCGAAGACCTCGACGAAATCCGCGCCTTGTCCGACCGCATCGCCGTCATGTACGAGGGGCGCATCGTCGG
>DAOUJB010000605.1:0-2143 GCA_034423155.1 Anaerolineae bacterium
AAGGCTCGGCCACGCTGTTCATTTCGACGGCGGTTTGCACGCGCGTGACGATGCCCAGGCGCTCGATGGCATCTTGCAGCGCCAAGCCATTCATCACCGTGGCGATCATGCCCATGTGGTCGGCAGTGCTGCGGTCCATGCCCAGGCGGGCAGCTGGTTCGCCGCGCCACAGGTTGCCGCCACCGATGACGATGGCCACCTGCATGCCTAGCTCATAGACTTCGCGAACGCGCTGGGCGATGTAGGCGGTTTTTTCGGGATCGATGCCGACGCCACCATTGCCAGCCAGCGCCTCGCCGCTCAGCTTCAGCAATACGCGCCGATAAGTCAGGGCATCGCGTTGAGTCATGCTCGCTCCTTGTTATGTGTTTGACCAGCCGCGCCGATTTGGCGTCGTTCGCCAATTACACCGGCGCATCATAACCAGAATTCTCCTGTCAAGCCGAGCTGGCGGAAGATAGCTCGGGCATCGTTCGCTGTCCGACCGCGAAAATCCGGCGACATGCGATCGGCATACCAGCGCTTAGCCAATTCCCAAACGCGCTGCAAGCGCAAGACAGCGCCGCGCTCAATACCTTTGTGCCGCAGCCAACTCTTGATCTCCTCGTCCGACCGGAAGAGCAAGATGCCCGCTCAGGTTTCTACAATATCATCGTACCAGTTGCGAAATGGCTGGGCGAAATGCACAAGCCCGTCCACCGCCCCGACCAGTCGCCCGTTTTCGACCGCGTATGCTATCGGCTCGCGCGTGGCGGGATGCAGCGCCTCAATCTGCGCATCGCAGCCCAGCATGGCCGGTATGCCCAGCGAATCCCAAGCGCAGTTGGCATAGAGCCAGCGACCGTCTATTCGCGCGCGGTAGTCGGTTTGCACAGCCGAAAGCGGATGCGCCATCAGGATTGCGCCCGATTCGTCCAGCACCAGGGCATGCGCGTCGTGCAGGCTTTGCAAAGCCCCCTGTGCCTGGGCGGGCTGCATGGCAAATTGCGCGGCGATATCACGCATATCGGGCGCGCGCCCCGTACCGACCAGACGCGCATAAATGTGCTGGCGGACCTGCCAGTCGCGATTGGATGGTGTCAGGCTCATGCGCCAGCCAGTTGTGGTTTCCGCTCGACTACCGGCTGGCTGGGCGCTTAGCTGTCGCCGCCGATAGCAAAGCGCTGGAAGCGGCCGATGTTGATGGTCTCGCCCACCTCGGCAACTGTCTCTTGCAGCACCTGGTTGACTGTCTTGTCATCGTCCTTGATGAAGCCTTGCTCGAGCAAGACGAAGTCTTCGTACCATTTGTTCATTCGGCCCGCGACGATCTTGTCGGCGATATGCGGCGGCTTGCCTTCGCCCAGCGCGCGCTCCATCTGGACGCCTTTTTCTGCCTCGACCACCTCGGCGGGCACATCCTCGCGCCGTACATAACGAGGATTCATGTTGGCGATATGCATGGCGATATCTTTGGCGAAAGCTTTGAAGGGCGCGGTGGCGGCGACGAAGTCGGTCTCGCAATTGACCTCCACGATGACAGCCAGTCGATTGTCGAAGTGCACATAATTGCCGATGACGCCTTCGTTGGCACTGCGTCCCTTGCCTTGCAGCTTGATGCCGTCTTTCAGCGCTTTTTCGCGCAAGAATTCGGCTGCTGCGTCAATATCGCCATCGTGCATGACCAGCGCGTTCTTGCAATCCAGCGGTCCCGCACCGGTTTTGTCCCGCAGTTGCTTGACTTGCTTTGCCGTTACTGCCATGTGCCTGTGGTTCTCCTGTGCTTTCGATCTTCCCGAACGCTAGCGACACAACAAGCGCCGCCCCTACAAAACCATCTGGTGGGTCGCGCGCTAGCCAGTGGCTGGTTCTGGCGATGTTTCATCTGCGCTGGTTTCGCCTTCTTCAGCGTCTGCGCTTGCTTCGCCATCGTCAAAGAGGTTGGAGTCGCGCAGCTTCGCCAGCGTCGATTCGCCCAGCAGCTCTTCATCGGACAGGTCGTCATCGTAGACATCGGTGACTTGTTGCGCTTCGTCGTCTTCGATGCCAGCCGATTGGCGCAGGTTGTGCCCTTCCATCACCGCATCAGCCAGCGCGCCGATCAACAGGCGGATGGAGCGCATGGCGTCATCGTTGGCGGGCAGGATATGGTCGACCAGGTCGG
>DAOUJB010000606.1:0-2321 GCA_034423155.1 Anaerolineae bacterium
CTGGCAATCTGTACCTGCATTGCCGCGCGTGCCTGGACGGTCGCCACTATAATGGCAACAACTTGGCGGCAGCCACTTGGTCTGGCCAGACCGCGGAATCGAAAATGAACCACTTGCCACGCGAATCCCACAGCGAAACAGACGCTGGCTTGGGCGGCGTACATCGTTTTGGCAGCGCCAGCGAATCGCTCTTCCGGCGTCTCTACCTGCGCCTCAGCCGTCAGCGAGCGGCGCAACAAGCGGGTCTGCAAGCCCGTCTGACCTCCCTACAGCAACGGCAGCAGCGGCAAAGCAGCCAGCTAGAACGCCTGCAAGCCATCTTCACCAGCCTCGAAGAAGGCATTGTCGTGCAAGACACCAACGGCAAAGTCACTATGATGAATCGCACGGGCGAAGCCATGCTGGGCGGCAAGCGCAATTTCTGGGGCAGCGCGCTGGGTACGCTTTTTGAGCAATACCGCCATGTGCAGACGACCAGCGCCGAGCTGATGCCCCTGGGCGAATCGGACGAGTTACCGCTGAATAACCGCATCGTGCGCGCGCAGTTGAGCGCCATCGGCGACGAAAGCAATCAGCGCATCGGCACGGTCATGATTCTGCGCGATGTGACGCATGATGCCCTGGCGCTGCGCTTGAAAGACGGCTTCGTGGCGCATATCGCGCGCGAGCTGGGCAGCCCTGTCAGCGTGATCAAATTGGCGGGCGAGCTGCTCAGCGCCCAGCCTGAAGATGCCGCCGTCAACCAGCGCTTGCTCGACAAGCTGCTGCGCAATGTCGATATGCTGGATCAGCTGGCGTTGGAGTTGTTGGATATCGCGCAGTTGCAGGCTGGCAGCCTGGATGTCCTTCGCGAGCCGCTGCGCATCGAGCAGGTGGTTTGGTCGGTGGTCAATGGCATGGAAGCGGCGCTTTCCAGCCGGGGCATCGACTTGCTGGTGATGGCGCGTGGCATCCGTGGCCTGCAAGTGCGCGGCGACGACAAGCGCTTGCAATGGGCGCTGGGGCATCTGGTGCGCAACGGGGCCGATTATGCGCGCGAAGGCGGCTATGTGGCCGTGGCGGCACGCGACGAGCTGCGCGGCGGCAAACGCTATGCCCTCGTCAGCGTCAGCGACAACGGCATCGGCATCAAGCCGGCCGATATGCCGCATATTTTCGATCGCTTCTATCGGGGCGATGCCAGCGGAGCTGCCAGGGCGCCGCGTGGTCTCGGGCAGGGCTTATATGTCGCGCGCGCCATTGCCCAGGCGCATGGCGGCTATTTGAACGCCGAAAGTCGCGAGGGCGTCGGCAGCATATTCACGCTGGGCATCCCGCAAGCCTCAACCGCGACGGGCTAGGCGCTGTCATCGCCGAAACCAACGCCCGGCTATGCAGGACAGATTGTCATGCCACACCTGATCGACGGCCACAACCTCATCGCCAGCCTGCCCGATATCGGCATGGACGATCCGCACAAAGAAGCCAAACTCGTCAACAAGCTGAAAAGCTGGGCGGCCGCCACCCGCAAGAAGTGCACGATCGTCTTCGACCGCGGCTTGCCCGGCGGCGCATCGAAAATGGGCACCAGCGCCGTCGCAGTCATTTTCGCAGCCGATCAACGCAGCGATGCCGACACGCTAATCAAGAGCCGCATCAGCCGCGCCCGCGATCGCAACGCCTTTACCGTCGTCTCCTCCGACAGCGATGTCCGCGCTTTTGCCCAGCGCAATGGCGTGAAAGTCATCACATCCGCCGCCTTCTGCCGCGAATTACAACGCAAATCGCGCCCGCAAGCTGCCCGCGGCGAAGAAGTCAATCCGGTCATCAGCGAAGATGAAGTCGCTGAATTGCTGGAATTGTTCGAGGCCGATGACGGCAGCGCCTGACTTGTGCCGGGCTGCCGAAAGTTGGCCAAGGCAATCGCATTAAAGTGAAACCCCTTGCCAGGAAGTCGTCTCCAAAGCTCTGCCACCGAGTTCACCGAGTTCACTGAGAGCTCCGAGAGGAGAGCAAAGGCTCTGCGCTGTGTAAACTCGACTTGCGCGGCGAATACGGGACATCTTGCGTTCTATGGAGTCCAGCGGCGAACCTCCCGCGCCACAATAACCCCAAGCGCCCTGTTGGTATAACAAACACTCGCTGCACTCATCTTTTGCTCGCTGCACTCGGTGGTAAATGCTTTTGACGCGATTGGCCTGGATGGCTGACAGATGCGGCTTTACGCGCCCGCGCAAGTTCAGTATCATCATGGGGCAGGCGGGGCGTGGCGCAGTCCGGTAGCGCGCGCGGTTTGGGTCCGCGAGGTCCTCGGTTCAAATCCGGGCGCCCCGACCAGGCGG